>CALGHC010000400.1 GCA_937915965.1 uncultured Myxococcales bacterium | reverse complement strand
GACCCCCGAGAAGAGAGACGCGAGCGGCTGCCGATCACGGGCGCGGCTGCTGACTCGGAATTGTGAACCGCGGCCGCCGCGAGCGGCGGTCCTATCGCTTGTCGTCAACCTCGCTGTACCCTGGCGCCGCTCGCCCCGATCCGGCCGGCGATGGAGGCCGACCATGGCGCTGACCGCGACGATCTTCCGAATCGAGCTTGAGCTCTCTGACATCGACCGCAGCGTCTACCGCACCGAGTCGTTGCGGGTCGCCCAGCACCCCTCCGAGGAGACCGAGCGGCTGGTCGCGCGCGTGCTGACGTTCGCCCTGTGCTGGGAAGAGCGCCTCACCTTCGCCCGCGACCTCGCCGACACCGAAGAGCCCGCGCTGTGGTCGCAGCGCGACGAGGGCGGCGTGGCCCACTGGATCGAGGTCGGCACCACCAAAGCCAAGCGCCTGCACATCAAGTCCAAGCTCGCCGACAAGCTCACCGTCGCCATCTACCGCGGCCTCGATGACGGCCGCGATGCGCTGCGCCGCGAGGTCAGCCGCACGCGCGTCCACGGCGCCGAGACCATCGACGTGTTGGTGCTACCGGGGGCGCTGGTCGCCGATGTCGCCGCCGCGATGGATCGGTCCTCGGCGTGGGTGGTGATCCACAGCGACGACTCGCTGCAGGTGATCGTCGATGGCGTGCCCTTTGAGGGGACAGTGCGGCGGACTTCGCTGGCCGATCTCTAGGGTCGTCTTCGGCAGACCGCACAACTTCGGAAAACCGTATAGAGGGTGCATAAAAACAGGCTAGCCTGTTTTTTCCTGGCTCCCGAGTGCCGCCATCTGCTACTCGTTCGCGCAGCACACGACGCCGCTGATCCACTTCATCTGACCGTTGCCACGCACGCACGACGTCGCCGCGTCGATCCGGTAGCTGTTCGAGATGCAGCAGCTGCCGTAGTTGGTGACCTTGCCCTGGCAGTCCTTGCCCAGGCCCGACATGTCGTTGCTGTCGGGACCGTTCTGGCATGCGCTGCATTGGCCGAAGTCGTTGGCGGCGTTCAGCGCCCAGCAACCGGGCTGGAAGGCGTCGGCCGGCGCGATGGTCAGCAGCAGGTTGTGGTCGGCGCCGTTGCAGACGTGCCAGTTGTCGCCGCACAGCCCGCTGGGGTTCGACGAGCCGATGTGTCCGGTCCAGCCGCCGCTGCACAGCGCGACCTTGGGGTACTTGGCGAACGTCAGCGTGCCGTCGCGCGTGCCGTCGTCGCAGGCCGTGTCTTCCTTTTTGCAGCCGCTTGAGCAGCCATCTCCGCTCGATGTGTTGCCGTCGTCGCACTCTTCGCCGATCGCGACGGTCACCACCGAGTCACCGCACTTCGCCGCCAGGCAACTGCCCGCCCAGCACAGATCCGTGGGGCCGCACGCGGTCTTGTCTGGCTTCTCGACGTGTTTGCAGCCGATCGCTGGCTGGCACGAGTCGATGGTGCACGGCTTGAAGTCGTCGCAGCCGACCTCCTGGCCGACGCAGACGCCGCCCGCGCAGTGGTCGGGGTCGGTGCACGCGCTGCCGTCGTCGCAAGCCGCGGCGTTGGCGACGTGCGTGCAGCCGCTGTCGGGTAGACAGGAGTCCGACGTGCATGCGTTGCCATCATCGCAGCCGAGCTTGGCGCCCGGTAGGCACTTGCCGCCGTCGCAGGTGTCGACGACCGTGCACAGGCTGCCGTCGGCGTCGCAGCTCTGACCGTCCGCTGCGGGGCCGTCAAAGACACACTGTCCGGTGGACGGGTCACAGGCGTCGAGTGTGCACGGGTTGCCGTCCTTGCACTGCTGCGCCGGTCCCGAGACGCACGCCCCGCCCTTGCAGCCGTCGCCCTTGGTGCATGCGTTGCCGTCGTCGCAGGGCGCGGTGTTCGCCGCGTGGCTGCAGCCCTTGCTGCCGTCGCATGCGTCGTCCGTGCACGCGTTGTTGTCATCGCAGTCGAGCTTGCTGCCCGCCGCGCATGCGCCCGCGTCGCAGACGTCGCCGACCGTGCAGACGCTGCCGTCGGCGTCGCATGCCTCGCCTTGGTGCTTGGCGGTGGTCTCGCAGGCGCCCGTCGATGGGTTGCAGGTCGTCGCCCCGCAGAAGCCGTCGCCGCTGGTGTCGCACGCGATGACCGTGCCCGGGTTGACGCTGCACTGCCAGGGCAGGTCGCTCTTGTCGCAATACAGCGTGCCGTTGCAGATGTTCTGGTCCTCGAGGGGCGCGCAGTCGGCGGTCGACTCGCAGCCGCAGGTGTTGGCGCCCGATGCGCAGGCTCCGGCGTCGCAGGTGTCGCCCAGGGTGCACGGGTTGCCGTCGTCGCAGCCGATCTGGTTGGCCACGTGCAGACAGCCCAGCGCCGCCTCGCAGGCGTCGGTCGTGCACGGCTTGCCGTCGTCGCACAGCTCGGCTCCGTTGGCAGGCTTGCCCGCGCAGTCGCCGCCACTGCAACTGTCGCCGGTCGTGCACGCGTCGCCGTCGTCGCACGACAGACCATTGCTGGCGTGGCTGCAGCCTCCCTGGGCGTTGCATGCGTCGGTCGTGCAGGCGTTGTTGTCGTCGCAGTCGAGGGCCTGACCGCTGCACGAGCCCGCGCTGCACGCGTCGCCGGTCGTGCAAGCGTTGCCGTCGTCGCAGGGCGCGCTGATGCCCTTGACCGCGCACTGGCCGGTGCCCTTGTCGCAGAAGTCGTCGGTGCACGCGTTGCCGTCGTTGCAGCTCACCGGCTTGCCGGGTTGGCACGTGCCCTGCGAGCAGCCGTCACCGCTGGTGCAGGGGTTGCCGTCGGAGCACGGCAGGTTGTTGTCGACGTGACCGCAGCCCCCCTTGGGGTCGCAGGAGTCGTCCGTGCACGGGCTGCCGTCATTGCAGTCGACGCCCTTGCCGGTGCAGTTGCCCGCCTTGCAGACGTCGCCGGTGGTGCACTTCGAGCCGTCGTCGCAGCCGCTGCCGTCGACGACGGTGGTCTTGCACGCGCCTGTCTGGTCGTCGCATGCGATGGTCTTGCACGCGCCGCCGTCGGGGCAGGCCTTGGGCGCGCCGGGGACACAGACCTTGGCTGTGCAGACGTCGCCGATGGTGCAGGGATCGCCGTCGCCGCAGGGGCTGCCCTCGAGTGGGTCGTGCAAGCAGCCTTTCGCCTTGTCGCATGCGTCCCAGGTGCAAGCGTTGCCGTCGTCGCACGGCAACGCGCTGCCGCCCTTGCACGCGCCCTCGTCGCACGCCTCGCCGACGGTGCACGCGCTGCCGTCACTGCACGGCTGGCCGTCGTCGACGGCGACGCTGACGCAGCCGCCGGGCGAGGCGCACGGGTCGTCTGTGCAGGTGTTGCCGTCGTCACAGGTCACCGGTGCGCCGCCGAGGCATGCGCCGTCGTCGCAGGTCTCGCCGTCGCTGCAGCCGTCGCCGTCGTCACACGAGGCACCCTGGTTGGCGGGCTTTGCGGTGCACTTGCCGCTCTGCGGCTGGCAGCCCCAGACGTTGCAGACGTCGTCCGCGACGCAGCTCACGACGCTCAGCGGGTCGATCACACACACGCCCGCCTGACAGACGTAGCTGCCGTCGCAGAGGTCGGCGTTGTCGAGGGGCCCGCAGTCCGCGGTCGTCTGGCACTGGCAGTTGTTGCCGCCGCCCTGGCACTGGCCGCCCTTGCAGCCGTCACCGGTGGTGCAGTCGTCGCCGTCGTCGCAGGCCGCCGCGCTTGGCACGAAGATGCAGCCCAGCGCGGCGTTGCAGACGTCATCGGTGCAGGGGTTGCCGTCCTTGCAGGCCAGCATGCCGCCGCCGCCACAGACCCCGACCTTGCAGAGCGTGTCCAACGTGCACTTGTCGCCGTCGTCGCAGCTGCCCTCAAGCGGTTGGTGCGTGCAGCCCACGTGGCTGTCGCAGGCGTCCTCGGTGCAGGGTTCGCCGTCATCACAGTCGACGGCCGCGCCGGCCTGGCAGACGCCGAAGCTGCAGACCTCGCCTTGGGCCAGCGTGCAGTCGTCGCCGTCGTCGCAGGGCGCGCCTTCGGGCTTGGCATCCACCTCGCAGAAGCCAGACTGCGGATTGCATGCCTGGGCGGTGCAGCCAGCGCCGCTGGCCGCGGGACACACGACCACCGTGGCGGCGTCGACGACGCAGTGCCAGGGCAGGCTGCCCTTGGCGCAGACCAGCTTGCCGTTGCAGGCGTCGCCATCTTCCTCGACCGCGCAGTCCGAGTCGCCCTTGCAGCCGCAAAGGTCGGTGCCTGGTTTGCAGCTGCCGGCGATGCAGTCGTCGCCGAAGGTGCAGGGGTCGCCGTCGCTGCAGGTCGCCGCGGCGTCGGCCGGGTGGGCGCAGCCCTGGCCGGCGACGCATGCATCGGCTGTGCACGGGTTGCCGTCGTCGCAGTCAGGGGTGCCGCTGCCGGCCTCGCATGCGGCGCCGACGCAGTCGTCACCGACCGTGCAGGGGTCGCCGTCGTCGCAGTCAAGGGCAGCACCGGCCGCGCAGCTGCCGCTCACGCAGGTGTCGGCCGTCGTGCATGCGTCGCCGTCGTCGCAGGGTGACCCGTCGGCCAAGGTTGTCTCGACGCAGCCGCCGACCGCGCCGTCGCAGCTGGAGAGCGCGCACGGGTTGAGCGGCGCGGGGCAGGTCAGCGCCTTGTCGGCGTCCCACGCACACAGGCCATCGAGGCAGCCGTATTGGCCCTTGCAGGGGTCGTCGGCGAGGTCCTCGCAGTCGCTGTCGGCCGCGCACGCGCAGGTGTTCTCGCCCGCCGCGCAGCCGCCGGCCTGACACTGGTCGCCGACAGTGCACGCGTCGCCATCGTCGCATGCGCCGCCGTTGACGTCGTCGTGGGTGCAGCCGACCTGTGCCGCGCAGCCATCGATCGTGCAGGGGTCGCCGTCGTCGCAGTCGATGGTGCCGGCGGCTACACATGCGCCGGCGTCGCAGGTCTCGGCGGGCGTGCACGTGTCGCCGTCGTCGCAGGCGTCGCCGTCGGCAATGCCCGTATGTGCGCAGATTCCCGTCGCTGGCGCGCAGCTGTCGGTGGTGCAGGCGTTGCCGTCGTCACAGCCGGCTGCCACGCCCGCGCAGGTGCCGCCGACGCAGGTGTCCTGGCTCGAGCAGGCGTCGTCGTCGTCGCAGGGGCTGCCGTCAGCGAGCGTCGACGCGACACACGCGCCCGTCGCAGGGGCGCAGTCCGAGGTCGCGCAGCTGTCCTCGCCGTTGGGGCATACGACCACGCTGTCGACGGCGATCTCGCAAAAGCCGCTCAGGCACGCGAGCGTGCCATTGCACTGGTTGCCGTCTTCAAAGGCCGCGCAGTCGGCGTCCTGGTCGCACGCGCAGCTGCTCTCGCCCGGCGCGCACGCCCCGTCGGCGCAGGTGTCGGCCGCGGTGCACGCGTTGCCGTCGTCGCAGGGAACGGTGTTGGCGGCAAAGCCACAGCCGTCGGTGGCGTCGCAGCTGTCGGTGGTGCAAGGGTTGTCGTCCTTGCAGATCAGCGGTGTGCCGCCGCACAGGGCGCTCGAGCAGGTGTCCTCCCAGGTGCAAGCGTCGCCGTCGTCGCAGGGTGTACCGTCGACGACCAGGGCCTTCGCGCAGGTGCCATCGGGCAGGCAGACCGCGACCTCACAGGGCAACAGCGCAAAGACACCGGCGCAGTCGGCCGTCGCCGCACATGGCCCGTCGCCGCCGTCGGATTCGCCGCCGTCGGATTCGCCGCCGTCGGATTCGCCGCCGTCGGATTCGCCGCCGTCGGTCGCGGCGTCCGCCGCCACGTCGTCCGCCGCCGAGCCGTCCGCCGTTGAGCCGTCGTCTGAACCGTCCGTGTCTTCGCCCACGTCCGTGTCGCCGTCGCCGTCGCCGTCGCCGCCACTGTCGAGCCCACCTGGATCGCCGTTGATGTCGGTGCCGAAGCCGTCCCCGAACTGAACGCCGCCGCTGTCGCCGTCGCCTTCGCCCAGCCCATCCGGCTGCCCGTCGAGGTCATTGTCGAGACCGTCGCCGACCTGACCACCGTCGGCCCCCAGGATGCCATCCGCGAGCGAGCCGCCGCCGTCCTCGCCCGTGTTTGCCGCGCCAGCCGGGCCCGCGACCCTCGCATCATCACCACAACCAGTGAGCCACATTGCGATGACAGCGATCGATACGAGCGCCGTGCGGCTCCCTCGACCGGGCCGGGCTGCGGCCGTCGCCGCCGGCGGATCAGCGCGGGTGGCAGAGCGAAATCCGGTGTCATGTGTGCGCATCGAGGCCTCCAGAGACCGGCAGTGTACTGACTTCGGTACGCGGTGGAAGAACGTTGAATGGAGGTCCGCGGAGCCTCGCCGGATATGGTCGCCAACTCCGAATTCGACGGGAGGCTCGCGGGCCTTGAATCTGCATCGATAGGTAGATGAGACCGGCCGGAGCGGCCAACCGGGCGAGGACGCCCAGCCGCCTCCTCCAGGTCGCTTGGTACGCATCGAAGCAGCACACTTCGCGTCCGGGCAAAGGCGAGCTGTCATGGAGGGTAGAGGCGTGCTGGCCGGCCATTTGGGGGCCGAGGCAACACGGCGTTTACCTTTCGACGTGACCGCTCCAAGCGCGATCCACCTCAGCGATACCGACGTCGACCACGTCTCGACCGCTGCGGCCGGCCAGTCGCACACGCAACTCGTCGCGCACGGCGCCGACTCGGCCGAGCTGCATGCCGGCAAACTCCGCTTCGAAGGCCGCGGCATCGGCGTCCCGCACCTCGACCACGAAGCGACCCAGCGTCTCGGCGAACGCCAGGGCTGCGTCTGAGGCGTCCGCGCCGGCGCCGGGCAGGGCGCGCAGGTCGAGGTCGGCGCCGAAACCGCCAGCGAGGGCCATCTCGGCCAGGGCGACCGCGACTCCGCCCTCGGAGCAATCGTGGCATGCGCGAACCAGGCCCGCCGCCATCGTGCGATGGAGCGCACGACACCGTTCGGGTGACTCCGGCTGGGCCACCGGCGCGTCGGTGCCCAGCTCGCCGTGCAAGCGCAACCACGCCGACGCGCCGAGGCGCTCATCGGTGCCGCCGACCACGTAGATGGCGTTGCCGACCTCTTTAAAATCCATGGTCACGGCGCGGCGGACGTCGGGGACGATGCCGAGCCCGCTGATCAGCAGGGTGCCGGGGATGGCGTGGCGCTTGCCGTCGGCGTCGGCGTACTCGTTGTTGAGGCTGTCCTTGCCCGAGATGAACGGCGTGCCAAAGGCGAGCGCGGCGTCGCGGCACGCCAGGGCGCAGCGGACCAGGCCGCCGAGGCGGTCGGGCAGGTTCGGGTTGCCCCAGCAGAAGTTGTCTAGGATAGCGATGCGGTCGGGGTCGGCGCCGACGCAGACCAGGTTGCGCACGGCCTCGTCGATGGCCGCCCAGGCCATCGCGGCGGGGTCGAGCTTGCCGATCTGCGGCGCGAGTCCAACGGACAGAGCCGCGCCACGCCGGGGCAGGGTGCCCGCGGGGCTGGCCTCGACCACGTCCAGGGGGATCAGCACCGCCGCGTCGGACGGGCCGTGGTCGTACACGCCCACCAGGGGCCGGACCACGGTGCCGCCCTGGACCTCGTGGTCGTAGGTGCGGATGACGTCCTCTTTGCTGCGGATGTCGGGGCTCGCCAGCAGCGCGATCAGGTCTTCGTCCAGGCGCTCGGCGATGGCGAGACGGCTCGGCTCGGCGGCGGGCGGCTGCCAGACGGCCTGGAGATGCCGGCGCGGGATGCCGTCGTGCAGGAAGGCCGCGTCGAGGTCGCCGACGAGGCGCTCGCCGTGACGTACGCGGAGACGGCCCTCGCCGTTGAAGTGCCCCAGGATCGTCGCGTCGATGTGCAGGCCGGCGCAGATCGCCGCGACGCGTGGCCAGTTGGCCGGTGGCACGGCGAGGACCATGCGCTCCTGGGCCTCGCTCAGCCAGATCTCCCAGGGGTCGAGGCCGGCGTACTTCAGCGGCACCACGTCGAGCTGGACGTCGGCGCCGAGCTCCGCGGCCATTTCCCCCACCGCCGAGCTCAGGCCACCAGCGCCGCAGTCGGTGATGGCGGTGTAGAGGCCCTCGTCGCGGCAGATGCGCACCGCCTCGAGGGCCTGCTTCTCGTGAATGGGGTGGCCGATCTGCACGGCGCTGCCGGCGATGAGGCCGGTCTGTACGTCCATCTCCATTGACGAGAACGTCGCCCCGCGCAGCCCGTCGCGACCGGTGCGCCCGCCGATACAGACCAGCAGGTCATCGACGGCCGGCGCGCGCGGGTGGCTGCCGTGCGGCAAGACGCCCAGGCAGCCGACAAAGACCAACGGGTTGGCGGTGTAGCCCGGGTCGTAGACGATCGCGCCGTTGACCGTCGGGATGCCCATCTTGTTGCCGTAGTCCTCGATGCCAGCGATGACGCCGTCGGCGATACGGCGCGGGTGGAGCACGCCCTCGGGCAGGTCCGCGGCGGCCAGGTCAGGCGGACCGAAGCACAGCACGTCCGTGGTCGCGATGGGGGCCGCGCTCACGCCGATGATGTCGCGCACGACGCCACCGACGCCGGTGTTGGCGCCGCCAAATGGCTCCAGCGCCGACGGGTGGTTGTGGGTCTCGACCTTGAAGGCGAGATCGAAGTCGTCATCGAAGGCGATGATGCCGGCGTTGTCGACGAAGACCGACAGCAACCAGGGACGTGCCAGCTGTGCGGTCGTGTCGCGGATGCAGCTGCGGTACATCGAGTCGACCACCCGCTCGTCGACGAGGCGGCCGTCGGCGTCGAGCTCGCGGTAGGCGATCCGGGCGCGGAAGGTCTTGTGCACACAGTGCTCCGACCAGGTCTGGGCGAGCATCTCAAGCTCGAGATCCGTCGCCGCGCGCCCGGCGGCGGCAAACCAGGCCTGGACGGCGCGCATCTCCTCGAGGTTCAGGGCGAGGCGGCGTCGTGTGCTGATGGCGACCAAGGCGTCGTCGTCGGCACCGCGCAGCTCGATCAGCTCGACCGGGCCGCCGCCGCCGTCGGCAACGCCCTCGCTGTCGGCAACGCTGCCGCGCTCGCGCTCATCGCCGCCGACAAACGGCGGTGGTAGCGCGCTGTCGATCGACCAGGCCTGCACGACCTCGTTGGCCAGCAGGGCGCGCGCCAGCCGCTCCAGCCCCGCCGTGTCGAGCGCTCCCTGGATCCGAAAGCGTTGGCCGGTCGCCGCGCACCGCAGGCCGGCGAAACCCGCGTCGTGGGCGGCGCCGATCAGGCTCTCGGCGACCGAATCGGTGACCCCGGGCAGCGGCGTGACCTCGATCCGCCGCCCTCCCTCGTCCTCGGCCTCGGGCCGCTCGTCCAGCGGCCACCAGGCGGCCTCCTCGACCACCGGATCGACGAGCAGGCGCTCGACCAGCCGGGCCACGTCGGCCGCGTCCAGCGCGCCCTGCAAGAAGGCGATGTCGCGCACCTCGATCGAGGCGATGCCGACGAAGCCCGCTGCCTCGGCTTGCCGACACAGGCGCTGGCCGCGTGGCTCGGCCTGGCCGGCGCGGCTGCGGATCTCGACGCGCCAGGACGTTGTCTTCGGCTCATGCATGGCGAAAGTGCCTCTCTGCGGTCAGGACCATGGCCAGGCCGAGTCGATCGGCCGCGGCGATGACCTCGCCGTCGCGGATCGAGCCGCCGGGCTGGATGCACGCCGTCACGCCGGCTGCCGCCGCGGCCTCGACCCCGTCGGCGAACGGGAAGAAAGCGTCCGAGGCCAGCACCGCGCCGGTGGCCCGGTCGCCTGCAGCGCTCGCGGCGATGCGCACCGACTCGACCCGGTTCATCTGCCCAGCGCCGACGCCGACGGTCGCGCCGTCGTGGGCGATCAGGATGGCGTTCGACTTCACGTGCTTGCAGGCCAGCCAGGCGAAGGCCAGGTCGTCGAGCTCGCTGGCGCTCGGCGCGCGCTTGCTGACCACCCGCCACGCGCTGGCGTCGCCGCCGCGGTCATCCTCCGTCTGGACCAGCAAGCCTCCCGCCACCGAACGCAAGAACAGCCCGGCGAGCGGCTGGTCTGCCCTCCCGGCCGGCAACAGGCGCAGGACCCGGCAATTGCGCTTGCGCTTCTGCAGCCAGGCCAGGGCGTCGTCGCTGAACGCGGGCGCGACGATCACCTCGACGAAGAGCTTGCCGACGGCCTCGACAAAGGCCAGCTCGACAGGCCGGTTGGTGGCGATGATCGACCCAAACGCGCTCACCGGGTCGCAGGCGAGCGCCTTGGCAAAGGCGGCGACGTTGTCGTCGGCGACGGCGAGGCCACAGGGGTTGGTGTGCTTGACGATGGCCACCGCGGGCCGCTCGAACTCGGCGGGCATCGCCAGCGCCGCCTCGAGGTCAGCGATGTTGTTGTAGCTCAGCGCCTTGCCCTGGAGCTGTTCGAAGCCCGGCTGCGTACCCGCCCAGCGGTAGGTAGCGGCGGCCTGATGGGGGTTTTCGCCGTAGCGCAGGATCTCGACGCGCTCGGCGGTCAGGTTCAGCGTCGCCGGCAGGGCCGCATCGCCCTCGACGCGGCCGGCGAGCCAGGTAGCGATGGCGGCGTCGTAGGCGGCGGTGTGACGAAAGGCCGCGAGGGCGAGGCTGCGCCGCGTCGGCGTCGGCGTCGCCGCGTCGCTGGCCTGGTCGTCGCCGGGCTGGCCGTCGCTGCCCGGGTTGTCGCTTGCCTGGTTGTCGCTTGCCCGGTCGCCGCTGGCCGGGTTGTCGTTGGCCTTTTCGTCGTTTGCCCGATCGCCCCCCAGCAGCCGCAACACCGCGCCGTAGTCCGCCGGGTCGCAGACCACGGTGACGCGCTCGAAGTTCTTCGCCGCCGCGCGCAGCAACGTCACGCCGCCGATGTCGATCTGTTCAATGGCCATCGCCTCGTCGACGTCCCGATCCGCGACCGTGGCCGCAAATGGATAGAGGTTGCACGCCAGCACGTCGATCGGCGCGATGCCGCGCTCGGCGAGCTCGCCGAGGTGCGCCGCGGTCGGGCGCGCCAACAGGCCGGCGTGGATCGCTGGATGCAGCGTCTTGACGCGGCCGCCGAGCACCTCGGCAAAACCAGTGACCGATTCGACCGTCTCGACCGCGAGGCCTGCTGCCGCGAGAACGCGCGCGCTGCCGCCCGAAGCGACCAGCTCGTAGCCCAGCTCGGCGAGGCCGCGGCCGAAGTCGACGACCCCGGTCTTGTCCCAGACGCTGATCAGCGCGCTTTTGCGGCTCATGGCGACTCCTTCGCACTGCTGTCGTTGCTGTCGTTGCTGGCCGCCCCCGCGGTGACCGCGGCGATGGCTTCGACCAGCAGGCGGTGCTCGGCTGCGTGGACCCGGGCGCTGAGGCGCTCGAGGTCGTCGTCTTCCTCAATGGGCACCACCGCCGTGGCGACGACGGGGCCCGCGTCCACCTCGGCGACGACCTCGTGAACCATCACGCCGGTGTGGTCGATCTCGCCGCGTCGGAAGGCCGCCAGCGCGCGGGCGATCGCGTCGGTGCCGGCGAAGGCGCCGGGCAGGGCGGGGTGCAGGTTGAGGACCCGGCCGGCGAAGCGGTCGAGGAAGGCCGCCCCCAAGATGTGCATCCACCCCGCCAGGACCACCAGATCCGGGCCGAAGGCCGCGACCCGCTGCGCCAGGTCGGCGTCGTAGCTCTCGCGGCTGCCGCCCGCTCTCAGCCAGGCCCCCAAGGGTGCGTAGTCGGTGGCGATGCCCGCTGCCCGTGCCCGCTCGAGTCCGAAAGCGGCGCGGCGATTCGACAGTACGGCGACGACCGTGGCGTCCAGCCGCCCGCCGGCGCAGGCGCTGATCACGGCCGCCAGGTTGCTGCCGCTGCCCGAGATGAGCACCACCAGACGCGACGTCATGGGAACACCACCGCCAGCCCCGTCCCGCGCTCGACGACCTCGCCCACTGGCCACGCCTTGGCCATGCCGGGCGCGTCGAGTAGCGCCAGCGCGCGCGTCGCTTCGGCGGCCGGCACGACGACCAGCATGCCCAGACCGACGTTAAAGACATGGCGCATCTCGGCCTCGCCGATGCCGCCGAGGCGCTGCAGCAGAGCGAAGAGCGAAGGCCGCGGCCAGGCGGTCGTCTCGATGCGCATCGCGACGTCGGCGGGCAGGATCCGTGGCGGGTTGTCGACCAGACCACCGCCAGTGATGTGCGCCAGTCCCTTGACGTCGACACCGGCCTGGTCGCCCGCGCCGCTGCGCAGCCGGCCGACCTCGGCGAGGTAGGCGCGGTGCGGGGCGAGCAGGGCGTCGGCCAGCGAACGGCCCTCGAGGTCGTCCCGGGGCGCCAGCTGGTCCTGGTCGGCGATCACCCGCCGGGCCAGCGAATAGCCGTTGGTGTGTAGCC
>CALGHC010000399.1 GCA_937915965.1 uncultured Myxococcales bacterium | reverse complement strand
CGCAGCTGGCCACCGCGCACGCCTTGGCCGCCGCAGATCGCAAGCGCCAGCCGTCGCGGGCGCGGCTCAAGGGCACGCCCGTGCGGGTCTCGTTGGTCGATCTCGGCTAGCAGCGACGGCCTCGGCTGGCGCGCTCGCCTGACCGCAACGGCTACTTCTTGTCTTCGCTGCGCCAGGGCAGATAGAGCCCGCGCTCGGTCTGGAAGCTGCGCTGCGCCCGCTCGAAGTCGACAGGTCGACCGATATCCAGCCAGCGTCCGTGTGCCCACGAGAAGGTCCCGATGGGGTCGCCGGCCGCGAGCATTGCGAGCATCAGGGCGTCAAAGCCGAACGGCTCGCCGGCGGCAAAATAGTCGAGCACGCGCCGGTTCATCGCGTAGACGCCCATGCTGACGAGGAAGTCGTAGGTGGGCTTCTCGACGAATCCGGTGACCTCGCCGTCGCCGTCGGTCACGAGGACGCCGAGGTCGACGTCAACTCGGCGCGGATAGGTTGCGACCGTCAGCGTGCGCCCCGACGCGAGGTGAGAGTCGAAGAGCGCGCCGAAGTCGAGATCGCTGAGGACGTCGCCATTGAGGACGAAGAAGTCGTCGGGCAGCTGGTCGGCGACGAGCGCAAGCGGGCCAATGGTCGAGAGCGGCTTGTCTTCACGCTGGTAGAGGATCTCCAGGCCAAAGCGGCTGCCGTCGCCGAGCACCGCCTCGATGAGGTGACCGAGGTGGCCGATCGACACCAGCACGCGGCCGACGCCGTGGTGGGCGAGCTGGTCAAGCAGGATCTCGGCGATCGACACGTCACCGATCGGCACGAGCGGTTTGGGGATCACCGCGGTGAACGGGGCGAGGCGGGATCCCAAGCCCCCAGCGAGCATCACGGCAGTCAACGGGCGGGTCATGGCGTCGCCTCCGGGGTGGCAGCGGCGGGTACCTCGCGGGCGTGGCCGATGGCCGCGGCGAGGGTGTCGACGACGAGCGCGACGTCGGCACGCGTCAGGGTTGGATAGAGCGGCAGGGTGATCAGACGAGCGGCGACGGCCTCGACGACCGGGAGGGGGCCGATACGCACACGGTCGCAGTCACTGTGGTAGCTGAAGCTGTGGATCGGCGGGTAGTGAACGGAGGTCTGGATACCCGCATCGCGCATCGACGCTTGCACGATGCCGCGGTCGACGCCGTCGGGCAGGAGGACGACCTGAATGTGCGGCGCACTGCGCCCGGGCATGGGGCGACCGGCAAACGGCACGACCAGGGCGTCGATGGCGGCGAGGTGCTCCGCATAGCGGGCGACCACTTCCGCGCGCAGACGGTTGTTGGCGGGCAGGCGGCTGAGCTGCGAGGTGCCCAGCGCGGCGCGGATCTCGTCGATGCGGTGGTTGTGGCCGAGGGCGACGACGTCGTAGCCGTGGGCGTGGCCGCGATGGCGCTCCATGGTCAGCGCGGTCATGCCGTGCGAACGCAGCAAGCGCAGCCGCTCGATCAGGGCCGCGTCGCGGCTGACCAGCATCCCGCCCTCGCCGGTTGCCATGTTCTTGTTGGAGAAGAACGAGAAGCAACCGATGGCGCCGACGGTCCCGAGGGCACGCACACGCCCGGCGGCGTCGCGGCCGTCGGCGAGCGGCCCATGGGCGTTGTCTTCGATGAGATGCACGCCGTGACCGGCACAGAGGCGCTCGAGAGCGCCGAGGTCGGCGGGCTGACCCGCGTAGTGCACCGGTATGACGGCGCGGGTTCGCTCGGTGATCGCCGCCGCGACGGCGGCGACGGAGATGGTCAGGTCATCAGCCGAGGTGACATCGACGAGGACCACCGTCGCGCCTGTGTAGAGGACCGCGTTGGCAGTGGCGACGAAGGTCAGGTCGGGCACGATGACCTCGTCGCCGGGCCCGATATCGAGGGCCAGCAGGGCGAGGTGCAGCGCGGCCGTGCAGTTCGTCACGGCGAGCGCGAGCGGCGGGTCGTCGGGGTCAAGGGCCACGGCGAAGGCGCGCTCGAAGGCGGCGGTGCGCGGGCCCATAGTCAGCCAACCGCTCTCGAGCGCGTCGGCAACGGCGCGGTGGTCGTCTTGGTGCAGGACAAGATCGGAGAGTGTGATCTTCCACATTCGCGATGACCCGTTGCGCCTTGGTGACGCGAATCTTCATGAGGTGCGCCCCGGCAAAGCGCGAGCTGCGACGCCAGACAAGGCGCGCTTCTAGACCGCGTAGCGATCGGGACGGAAGTGACCCGGGTTTTCCTCAAGCCAGGCCCAGGTGCGTCGGAGTCCCTCGTCGAGACCGACTGTCGGCTGGTACCCCCAGAGGCGCTCGGCCTTGCTGTTGTCGGCAAGCAACAGCATCACCTCGCTGTTGCCGGGGCGGGTGCGCTCGGCCAGCTGATCGATCGGCACCTTGCGGTCAAAGAGGTTCATGATGCGCTCGGCGAGGTCGCCGATCGAACGGGTCTGCCCCGATCCGACGTGCACGACGTCACCGATGGCTGCGTCGCAGCCGGCGATCGCCAGGAAGGCCGCCACCGTGTCGGCGACGTAGTTCATGTCGCGCTGCGGGGCCAGGTTGCCTACCTGCAGGCGATCCACACCGGACAGGAGCTGGGTCATGAGCGTGGGGATGATCGCGCGGGCCGACTGCCGCGGGCCGAAGGTGTTGAATGGTCGCAGGATGGTCACGGGCAGATCGAACGAGCGGTGCCAGGCGAGGGCCATCTGGTCGGCGCCGATCTTGCTCGCCGAGTAGGGCGACTGACCCTGCAGGGGGTGGTCCTCGGTGATCGGCGAGCTGATCGCCGTACCGTAGGTCTCCGACGTCGACGTGTGCACGAGCCGGCGCACGCCGTGTTCGAGACAGGCCTCGAGCACGTTGACCGTGCCCTCGATGTTGGTGGCGACGTAGTGCCGCGGGGCGAGGTAGCTGTAAGGGATGCCGATCAGCGCGGCGAGGTGCCAGACCGTGTCGCAGCCCCGGACGGCGGCGCGCACCGCCGACGAGTCCTCGACGGTCGACGCGACGATCTCAATCGCGTCCGCGACGTCGGCTGGCAGCCCTTCGAGGTGGCCACGCCGGCCTGCCGAGTTGTAGCGGATCAGCGCGCGTACGTTCGCGCCTTCGCGCACCAGCGCCTCGGCGAGGTGCGAGCCGATGAAGCCCGCCGCTCCCGTCACCAGTACTTGTCTGCCCGCCCAGCCAACCATCCGCCACTCCACCGAATTGCGCCCGTCGCGATCGGCCCGCCGGGCACGGTCTCGTCGTTGCCGGTCTCGCACACCCGCGTCGCGACTGCAACCGTCGGGGGCGTGGTCGGCGGCGCGCGGCGGGGAGGTGCCAGCCAAGTCGTCGAGTCGTCGGCCAGGCGGCGGAGAGCGTCAACGACTCGGCTGGCACCTCGTCCAGCACCTCGCCCGCCGCACCTCGTCCGCCGCGTTGTCCGCCCTCCCCCGTCCCCCTATACT
>CALGHC010000398.1 GCA_937915965.1 uncultured Myxococcales bacterium | reverse complement strand
GTGGCGTCCGGGTCTGTGGCGTCCGGGTCTGTGGCGTCCGGGCCTGTGGCGTCCGCGTCCGGGCCTGTGGCGTCCGGGTCTGTGGCGTCCGGGTCTGTGGCGTCCGGGTCTGTGGCGTCCGAATCTGTGGCATCGGGTTCAGTTGCATCGGATTCGCTCGCATCGGACTGCTCGGCGTCGGATTCCTCCGCGTCTGAGCCGGCCGTGTCCGAGCCGCCAGCGTCTATTGCGAGGACGTCGTCTGTCGGCGTCGCCCCGTCCGGCTCGTCGATGGCGTCGCCGCCAGCCGCGTCGACGTCAGCGGCCGACGAGACCATGCCGGGGCCGGTCACGCCGGCGTCGTCGCCACAAGCAACAAGAAACACGGAGACCGCCGCAAGGGCTGCCATGACCGCCATGGCTGGCAGGTCTGGCAGGATCGGCAGGGCGGAGTCATGGTCGCGTGCGGTTGCGGGCCTGGTCATTTCGCCTCCAAGGGGTCGCCGGCGTTCGACGCGCGGACGGTGTCTCGCCGCGCGGCAGCCGGGGCAGTCTAGCGATCCGCTGTCGCCCTCGTCGAATCCTGAGGCGTGCACAATTGTGTGGATTGGCGTCCTGTGGCCCCGTCAGTCCGCGGTGCCCGACCGAAACAGCCGCCGGGAGAGATTCGTCTGCATGCGCGCGTCCGGGTCGACCCGTGCCTTCAGGGCGACGAACGCGTCGAGGCGCTCGTCGCCGTGGCTGGCTCGCCAGTGCGCCGGTGACAAGGTCGAGTCTTTCGCTGGATAGAAGCGCCCGCCGGCGTCGACGACGATGGCCGCCATGTCCTGGCACAGCTGCCACACTGCCACCCGGTTGCGGTCGGTGATCGCGAAGTCCTGCGCCAGTGACCAGCCGTCAAGCGCGTGGGTGAGCAGGAATGAATCAGGGCGATGGCGCTTGATCACGCTCAGCCAGTTCACCAGGCCGCGCTCCTGTTGCATGCGCAGCAAGCGCTCGAAGGTCGCCAGGGCGGTCTCTTTCGGCACGAAGCTCTGGAACTGGATCAGCCCGCCTGGCTCGTAGATGCGTTTCCAATCTGGGACGTAGTCGAGCAGGAAGTGGAAGCCCGCGTGGCTTTGTCGGTAGCGGCCTTTGGGCCCGAAACGGCTGGCAAGGACCTTGGCGAGGTTGATCGCGCGCATCCCCAGGGGCGTCGAGAACGGCTTGATCAACCGCCACATCCACACCTTGGGGATGAGGCCAAAGAGGCGGTCGGGCAGCGCCTGGGCGGCGGCATCGAGCAGCACCCGCCCCTCGGGATCCTGATCTGCCGACAAGGCCCAGGCGGCGTGAATCTGGCCTCGGCCCAGGGACCGGCCGCTGCCAAAGGCGTCGATCCAGCCCACGCAGTAGTCAGCGGCCGTTGCCGGGTCACCGATGTAGGCCTCGAATCGTTCGAACATGGCCGCGAGGTTGGGCGCCCAGGCGGGTTCGACCTCGACGCGACCCGAGCCGACCGGCTTGAGCCTCAGCTCGATATCGACCATCACCCCGAGCATGCCGAAGCCCGAGATCGCGGCGTGAAAGAGGTCGGCGTTGTCGTCACGCGAGCAGTCGACGATCTCGCCAACCGGCGTGACCAGACGAAATCGCTCGATCCAGTCGCCGATTGGGCCAGCCTTGTAGTTGTTCTTGCCGTGGATGTTCATCGCGGCGGCGCCGGCGACGGTCGGAAACATCGTGCCCGAGACGACCGGTGGCCACCAGCCGTCACCGACGACGTGCTGCCACACCTGGCCGATGGTCACGCCGGGGTCGACGACAATGTGGCCTGTGGTTGGTTCCCACCACTGCACCGTCGCGAAGTCGCAGAAGTCCAACACGATCCCGGCCTCGTTGAGGGCGGCGTCGCCATAGCTGCGGCCGGCGCCGCGCAGCCCGACCGTCCAGCCGTGGGTCGCGGCCAACTCGAAGACCGCCTGCACGCCCGCGACCGATCGGGGCCGGGCGAGGCGGACGACCGCATGCGACGACATGCCCCAGCCGTCGACCCGCGCCGCGACAAGCGAGCGGGATGTGCCAGCGTCGTCGAACTGTATCGCCGCGGCTTGGAGGGCGAGGAGGTCGGGGGAGGCGGCCATGGTCGGGCCTCGGCGGGCAGCGCGCCGGTCTCAGAAAGACAGGCGGCGGAAGATGAATGAGGGCACGGCGCGGATGATGGCCATGATCGGCCGCCATTGCCACGGCACGTAGGCCGTGACCGCGCCGCGGCGGATGGCACGCCAGCAAGCCTCGGCCGCGACGTCGGCGTCGATGATCAGCGGCAGGCGGCCCAGGCCTTCGGTCATTGGCGTGCGCACCGGGCCGGGCTTGATCGTCACGACGCGAACGCCGTGTTGGCCGAGGCGGTTGCGAGCGGCCTCGAGCCAGGTCGTCAGGGCGGCCTTGCTCGCCGCGTAGGCGGGGTTGCCGCGCCGCCCTCGGTCGCCAGCGACGGACGAGATGCCGGCGATGGTGCCCTGGCCGGCGACCTCGAAACGACGGGCAGCGGCGTTGAGCCAGGCCATCGCGCCGATCAGGTTTGTCGCGACCATCCGCGTGTCGATGGCCGTGTCCCAGGTCGACTCATCGACCCGCGGCATGACACCCGCGGCGTAGACCACCAGGTCAAGGCCGCCGAGATCCTGGCAGAGGTGCTCGAAACAGGCCTCGACCTCTGCGGAGGCCGTGACATCGTGGGCGACCGCGAGGAAGTTCCGGCCGGGGTATTGCTTGCCCAGGCGCTCGGCTTGCGCGCTCATCGGCTCGACGCGGCGCGCGACCATCGCGACGTCGTAGCCCTCGCGAGCGAGTACGTCGACCAGGGCCGCGCCGATGCCCGAAGAAGCGCCGATAACGATGGCACGCTGCAGCATGATTCGCTCCTCGGCGGGGGCACGTGGGCGTCGGTGGTTGCGCGCCGGCGCGCCGGCGGCGGAGGGAATGTAGCGCCGGGGTGCGATCGTGTCACGTCGCCTGGCTGAGGCTCTTTGGCCGGGACGCCAGGGGAGGCCGAGGTCCTGGCCAAGTCGTCGGAGCCCGCAGACACCGGCACCTCGCCCGGCTCCGCAGAGGCGGCGCCGGCATGGGCGATCAGGACAAAACAACATGTCAGGACAAAACAACATAGAGGGTGATGAAAAACAGGCTAGCCTGTTTTCTTTGTGCTGCTCCGGTCGCCCTGGTGGTCGCGCCGCGTCCCCCCAAAGAACGAACCTCCGCCAAGTCCGCACGCCAACTCCGCACGGCAAGCCCACCGTGCAGATTGCCAGCCCTGCTTCACCGCCGCATGATGCTGGCCGCAACACACGCCGGTACCTGCGCCCCGGCCACGACGAGCGCCCATGAAATCGCCCAACCCCAAATCCAATTGCCGCACGCTCGCCGCCGTCTGCGTCGCGGCCCTCGCCCTCGCCGCGTGCAGCCGCTGCAGCGAAGTCGATAGCGCTGGCGCCAGCGCCGCCGTGGGCTTGCCGGGTGCGGTCACGGCCACCGACGGATCAGGCCCTGGACTACCGGTATGCGTCGCCTGGGAGCCAGCCAAGGCGGCGGGGCTGTTGGTCTCCGACCAACTCGCCGAGCTCAGCGGTCTAGCTGTCAGTCGCCGCCACGCGGGCGTTTTGTGGACCCACAACGACGCGGGCAACAAGGCGCGGGTCTACGCGATCGGCGGCAACGGTGTGCATGTCGCCACGCTGAAGCTCAAAGGCACCGACGCGCGCGACTGGGAGGACATCGCCCTGGGACCCTGCACCGCGGGCGGCGACCGCGCGGCCGACGCCTGTCTCTACCTCGCCGACACGGGCGACAACGATCTTCGCCACTCGGTCGCGTCGATCCTGCGGTTTCATGAACCCAAGTGGGTGGCACCCCGTCGGGCCGACGAGCCGGGACGCGACGACGTCGCCAGCGCCGCAATCGAGCGATTCAGCCTCGCCTGGCCGGGCGCGCCGCGCGACGTCGAGGCGATGGCGGTCCTGCCCGATACCCGCGTGATCCTGCTCAGCAAGCGCGACGATGGCCGCAGCGAGGTGCTGCGCGTGACCCTGAAGCCGGGCACGCTCGGCGGCGTCGAGGTGCTCGGCGAGCTCGACCTGCGCGCCCCGCCGCTGCTCAAGGGCGGCCCCGTGCGGGTCACCGCCGCTGATCTCGATGACGCGGGCCAGCTTCTGTTGGTGCGAACCTACGGTCTCGTCGCCCTCTTCGAGGTCGGCGATGCGCTCACATCGGCTCCGGACGTGGCGACTGGGCTGCTGGCGGCCGTGAAGCGCACCATCTTGGCGGCGGCGACCGAAGCCCAGGGCGAGGCGATCGCCTGGGACCCGTCCGGCGGCTTCTGGCAGGCGAGCGAGCGCAGCGGCAAGCAGCCCGCGACCCTGTGGCGGGTGGGCTGCGCGCCGTAGCTCGCCAGGCCCCCGCCAGGTCTTCCGCGCCTGGAAGACGCGTACAAGGTAGGTCCCCGGCGCCGACGAGAGGCGCACAAGGAGTCCCTCAGATGACCGATAGCCTCGACCGCGAAGCCCTTGAGTACCACACCCTCGACGGCCGCCCTGGCAAACTCGAGATCCGCGCCACCAAGCCGATGGCGACCCAGCTCGACCTCTCGCTGGCCTACTCGCCGGGCGTCGCCGCGCCATGTCGTGAGATCGCTCGTGATCCCGAGAAGGTCTTCGACTACACCGCCCGCGGAAACCTCGTCGCCGTCGTCACCAACGGCACCGCGGTGCTGGGCCTGGGCAACATCGGCCCCGCGGCATCCAAGCCGGTGATGGAGGGCAAGGCGGTCCTCTTCAAACGTTTTGCCGACATCGACGTCTTTGACCTCGAGATCGATGGCGACGCCGAGACGGTGATCGCGGTCGTCAAAGCCCTCGAGCCGACCTTTGGCGGCGTCAACCTCGAGGACATCAAGGCGCCGGAGTGCTTCTACATCGAAGAGCGCCTGCGCGCAGAGACCAAGATCCCGATCTTCCACGACGATCAGCATGGCACCGCGATCATCGCCGGCGCTGGCATGCTCAACGCGCTGGAGATCGCCGGAAAGACGATCGGCGACGTGCGCGTGGTCGTTTCGGGGGCGGGCGCGTCTGCCATCGCATGCACGACCTTGTTTTGCGAGCTCGGCGTCGACCCGGCCAAGGTGCTGATGTGCGACAGCCGCGGCGTCATCTCGACCCGCCGACAGATCGACAACCCCTACAAACAAGTCTGGGTGCGCGAGACCGAGGCCGTCACGTTGGCGGACGCGCTGAAAGGTGCAGACGTCTTCCTCGGTCTGTCGGTCGCTGGCCTCGTCAGCCCGGAGATGATCGCCACCATGGCGCCCAATCCGATCGTCTTCGCCCTCGCCAACCCCGACCCGGAGATCCCCTACCCCGACGTGATGGCGGTTCGGCCCGACGCGATCATGGCCACCGGGCGCAGTGATTACCCCAACCAGGTCAACAACGTCCTGGGCTTCCCCTACATCTTCCGTGGCGCCCTCGACGTGCGCGCGACTGGCATCGATCAGCACATGAAGATGGCGGCGGTGCGGGCGCTGGCGGCTCTGGCGCGCGAGGCGGTGCCGTCGAGCGTCAGCCGCGCTTATGGGGGCGAGACCTTCCACTTCGGCCGCGAGTACATCATCCCCAAGCCCTTTGACCCGCGCGTGCTGCTGTGGGTCGCGCCGGCGGTCGCCAAGGCAGCGGGCGAGTCCGGGCTCGCTCGCCAGCCCATCACCGATTGGGACGCCTACCGCGCGCGCCTTGAGCGGATGATGGACCCCGGCCGCGGCATGGTCCGCGACATCATCGATCACGCCCGTCGCTCGCCGACGCTCAAACGAATTGTCTTCGCCGAAGGCGACGAAGCACGGGTTCTCAGGGCGGCGCGGGTGGTCGCGCGCGAGGGCATCGGTCGACCGCTGTTGATGGGAATCGAGGGCGAAATCCGCGCCCTCGCCGAGCGCATCGAGGTCCCGCTGGACGGCATCGAGATCGTCCAGCCTGCACACCATCCGAAGTTCGAGTCGTACGTCGAGCGCTACGTCGCCGAGGGTCAGCGCAAGGGCGTCACCGCGCCCGCGGCGCGCCACGACTTCGCCAGTCGCACCGTCTACGGCCTGATGATGGTGCGCGAAGGCGACGCCGACGGCATCGTCGTCGGCGTGGGCCGTCCCTACGCCCGCTCGATGCGGGCTGCCTTGCGCATCATCGGTCCCGACGGCACGGCATGCGGCCTGTACATCGTCATCGTCGGCGGCCGCACGCTCTTCTTCGCCGATACGACCGTGCACATCGAGCCGGACGCAGAGACCCTCGCTGCGATCACCCGCAGCGTCGTGCGCGTCGTGCGTGGCTTCGACATCGAGCCACGCGTCGCCATGCTGTCGTTCGCCAACTTCGGCTCGGTCAACCACCACACCGGCTCTCGAATGGCCGCCGCGACGGCGATCCTCCACCGGACTGATCCCGACCTGATGGTCGACGGCGAGATGCAGGTGGACGTCGCCGTCGACATGGATCTGCGCGGCCAGCTCTTCCCATGGAGCCGCGTCACCGAACCGGCCAACGTCTTTGTCTTCCCCAACCTCGCCGCCGCCAATATCGCCTACAAGATGCTCGACAAGCTCGGCGGCGCTAGCATCGTCGGCCCGCTCCTGCTCGGCATGAAGCGGCCGGTCAGCATCGCCGCCCTCAACGCCGACGTCAGCGATCTGGTCAACCTCGCCGCTTGGACCGCATTCGACGCCGCCCGCTCCTAGCTCTGCCGATGCCATCCGCCTCGCCGCCGACCCTGCGACCCTATCAGCGCGAAGCCATCGCCGCCGTCATCGCGGCGCGCCGCGCTGGGGTGAAGCGCATGGTCGTTTGCCTGCCGACCGGGTCGGGGAAGACCGTGATCTTCTCGGAGTTGGCGCGCATGGCGCGGCGCCAGGTCCTGGTGCTCGCTCATCGCGAGGAGCTGCTGGCACAGGCCCGCGACAAGCTCGACGCAGCCCTGGGCGGCGACCGCGTCGTCGCGATCGAGCAAGCCGACCAGCGCGCGCCGGCCGAGGCCGAGGTGCTGGTCTGTTCGATCCGTTCGCTGCACGAGAAGCGCCTCACCCGCTTGATCCGCGGTCGCGACATCGGCCTGATCCTCTACGACGAGTGCCATCACGCCGTCGCCGCCGACAACCGCCGTGTGCTCGCTGACCTCGGCTGCTTCGATCGTGACTGGACCGGCACGCTGCTGGGCTTGACCGCGACAACCAACCGCGCTGACGGCCAGGGCCTCGACGAGGTCTTTGACGAGATCGTCTACCGCCGCTCGCTGCCCGACCTGATCGAGGCCGGCTGGCTCGTGCCCCTGCGCGGTTTTCGCGTCGGCGCCAGCGCCGACCTGCGTGCCCTGCAAGGCGGCGGCCTGGATTTTCGCGAAGAGGAGCTCGCCGAAGCGGTCGACATCGAAGAACGCAACGCCCTGGTGGCCCGTTCGATCCAGGAGCTCGCCCGCGATCGACGCACGGTCGCCTTCTGCGTGACGGTCGCCCACGCCCGCAACCTCTCGCGCTCTCTCAATCGGCTGGGCGTCTCCGCTGGTATCGTCTACGGCGAGATGGCGCGCGACGCCCGCCAGCGTGCGCTCGCTGACTTTCGCGCCGGCCGCACGCGCGTGCTCACCAACGTCGGCGTGCTCACCGAGGGCTTCGACGATCCGGGCGTATCCTGTATCGCCATGGCCCGGCCGACCCGATCCGAGGCCCTCTACGCACAGTGCGTCGGCCGCGGCACGCGCCTGCACGAGGGCAAGGCAGACTGCCTGGTGCTCGACTTCGTCGACCTCGCGTCGCTGTCGCTGGTGACGCTGCCGAGCTTGTTCGGCATGCCCCAGGACGTCGACCTCGGTGGCGAGGACGCCGTCGAGGCGTCGCAAGCCTGGCGGCACATCGTCGACGACCACCCCGGCTTCGAGCTCGAGGCCGGCGCCATCACCCTCGGCGAGATCCAGGAACGCGCCGCTGCCTTCGATCCGCTGACGCTGCGCGTTCACCCCGAGGTGCGCGCGATCTCGGCGCTTGGCTGGGAGAGCCTGGGCCGCGTCGGTCTCGCACTGCACGTCGAACGTCGGCCGGGGCGCCTGGTGGAGATCCTCGTGCGCAGTCGCGGGCCGCGGGGGCGCCGCTGGCAGGTGACCATCGATGGCGACGAGCGGGCGCGCTTCTCGAAACTCGAAGAGGCCGTGCAGGCGGTGGACTGGGAGGTCGAGCAGATGGGCCCAGACGCGCTGGCGTCGGCCCAGCCGTCAGCGCCCTGGCGGCGGGCACCAGTGGCGGGCGAGCTGGCCCGTCTCGCCGCCGAATCGCGTCGGGGCCGCAGCGTGCGCACCATCGGCGAGGCGGTTCAGGCGCTCA
>CALGHC010000397.1 GCA_937915965.1 uncultured Myxococcales bacterium | reverse complement strand
GGACGCCCTGGCGAATGTGGTCTACTTCGCTCGTTCTTTCGACCCCAGCGTGCAGCGCCACCGCGTCGCGCTCTTCCGCAAGAACGTCAATCGCGACCAGATTCGGCGGGCGATCGACGTGTTCGCGACCGTCGAGGGATCGGGAGTGCACGCGATCCATGGAATTGGCTTGGACCACTTTGGCCACATGAGCTTCGTGACGCGGGTTCGTTCGTTCCTCGACCCGGACAACTGGGTGGCGCTCGACCGTGGTCTGACGCGCTTGCGCTCGACTCCTCAGCACACACCATTGCACGACATCACCTGGTACCCCATCGCGAACCTCGTGCCGGTCAGCGTTGATAACGAGCGCTGCTATGTCGCGTGGAACGACAGCTGCTGCGCGCTGGCCCGTCACGAGGCGTTCGCGGGCCGCGGGCTGCGGCCCGTTGAGATCGAGCGTGCGATCTTTCATCTGGTGCGCAAACGTCAATTGGATCTCGCCGCGGGGATCCTCGCCGCCATCAACCGCTGAAGTCGGTCCCAGTCCAAATCTGCCGAGCGTCGCGTCTGCGCGGGCTTGCTTGGCGGGCGGCGCTTCAGGCAAGCTCCGTCGCCGGTTGGCAGTCGCCGGCTGGCGATGGCCGGTGTCGCCGCATGGAGTTCCAATGATCGTTGAGTCGCCTCGTCGGGCAGCGCTTGCCGCCGTCGCCTTCATCTTCGCGGCCGGCGCTTGCTCGGCACCGAACCAGACCGTCCGGCCACTCGTCGAACGCCTCGCGCCGGGAAACGATGTCTGGCGCACTCATTTCATCGACGCCGGCCAGGCGCTCGCCATGGTCCTCGAGTTCCCTTGTGGTGCCGTCCTGGTCGACACAGGCGCGGAGCACAACCCGAGCTTCGATGGCGTCGAGCGGCTGCGCCTGTACCTCGACCGTTTCTTCGAGCGGCGCACCGACCTCGACCGCACCTTCGCCCTGGTCGTCGTGACCCACCCGCACATTGATCACACCCGCGGCCTGCCGATGGTGTTGGAGCGGTATCGGGTCTTGAACATCATCGACAACGGCATGACCCACGGTTCGGGTGGCGCCCAGCAGGCCGCGATGCTCAGAAGGGTCGCTGAGCCGCCGGATGGCGCGGCGGCAATTGGCCATCGCAGCATCTTCGTGCGCGACATTGTCGATCCGGCCGGCCTCACGGACGCTGTCATCGACCCCCTGCAGTGCGCGACGATCGACCCGAAGATCAAGGTCTTGTGGGGGCAACTCGACGAGGATCCGGGTTGGGGCGGCAACCGCTACGGGCGCACGCATTTTGCGAACGCCAACAACCACAGCGTCGTGCTGCGCGTCGACTACGGCAAGGCATCCGCGCTGTTGCCCGGTGACCTCGAGCCACCCGCCATCGCCCTGTTGCTCGCGCGCAGCGCTTCCACTGGTGTGCTCGACGTCGATATCTATCAGGTCGCCCACCACGGCTCGTCGAATGGCACCACCCCGGGGTTGGTCGAGGCGATGACGCCGGCGATCTCGGTCTTCGGATCTGGCGAGGAGAAGCGCCACATCGCGTGGACCGCCTGGAAGTACGGCCACCCTCGCCTCGAGATCGTCGAGATGCTGGAGCACGCCACCACGCGGCGGCGGCGCTCGGTCGAGGTTCCGGTCGGAGTGGGTGGCAGCAGCTTCGTCGCGCACCACGTCGACCGCGCCTTGTATGCGAGCGGCTGGGACGGTCACGTTGTCGTCGAAGCGCGCGCCGACGGTACGATGCGGGTGGTCTTCGAGGGCCGCGCCGACCGCGGCGCGACCAGCTGGCCGCTGCCTCAGCCGCTGCCAAGAGACCATCACTGACGACCATCGCTGGTGAACGTCACTGGCGAGCGTCACTGGCGAGCGTCACTGGCGAGCGTCACTGGCGAGCGTCACTGGCGAGCGTCACTGGGCGTCGCGATCACCTCGTCCCCCCTCCCGACCGGTCGCGGCGTCGGCCTGTGCCGGCCCGCCGACGGGCGCCTATCGGTGGCGCGCTGCGCGTGCCTCTTCGCGGGCGGCCTTGCGCTCTGCCTTCTGCGCGTCCTGAACGGCCCAGAACGCCAACATCTGGCGGGCCTTGGCGCGGGCACGCACCAGCTTGGCCTCGTCCCAACCCAGGAAGCTCGGCACGAACGGGTCCGCTGCCGCCCACTGGGCTGCGGTGATCATACCCTTGTCGGCCATGCGACCCAGCACGACGCCGATGCGCTTGCTCCACCACGGCGCCCACTGGCCGCTGCGGAAACCCACCCAACCGCAGTGCGGGCATGGCTTGATGGAGCCCAGGTACGCGGCCTCGATCGGCTCGAGCGAGCTGGCCGCCTTGCCGAAGTACGCCTGGGCGCCGCGCTCGATTCCGTACAGCCGCGGGCCATACTCGATGCCGTTGATGTAGGTCTCGAGAATGCGCGACTTGGCGACCTTGCGCTCCATCTGCCAGACGATGAGCACCTCCTCGAGCTTGCGAGCCAGGACCTTGGTGCGGGTGAGGTAGAGGTTCTTGACGAGCTGCTGGGTAATCGTCGAGCCACCGTACACGTAGCGGCCGTAGTCCAGGTCAAGACGGATGGCCCGGCGGAGCAAGAACGCGTTCAGACCGGCGTGTTCCCAAAACGCACCGTCCTCCGTCGTCGTCATCGAGAAGGCGAGCCACCGCGACATCTGTCCCAGCGGCAGCCAAGCCGAGCTGGCGGGCCCGATCAGGACATCGGCCAGGACGCGTCCGTCCTCGTTCACAGGGCGGGCGAATTCTCCATTGAGTTCAGCCACGTCGATCGCGCCGAGGCGGGAGACTTCGCAGCGCGCGTCATCGAACCCGAACGCCAGGTCAGCTCCATAAGGAAACTCGAGGGGAACTCCCACATCGAGGCGGCCAGCGAAGCGGCCGCGCGCGACGATCGCCGGCGTCGCCACCCCCGCGCCAATCGTCGGCAGCAAGCTACGAGGCAGCCCGGCGAGGGCCAGACCACAGTCCTGGTCTGGCAGAATGAAGTGGGCGGTGGCGGTCGGCCAACGGCGCAGCTTGGTCAGCTCGAAGTGCGCCGAGACGACGCCCTCGCCCAGCTGCCCGGCGGGCATGTCGATGACCAGGCCGTCGTCTTGCAGCACGGCGGTGAAGGTGGCGTCGACGCGTAGATCGTCCAGCACGGTCCGGCTCAGGCGGCGCGCGCGCAGGCCCAGGCCGCGGCTGGTCAAGCGTCCCTCCAGTCGCGGCTCGGCTTCGCCCAACTCTGCCTGCAGGCGCAGCTCGAAAGCGGGAGCGGCGTGAACGGCAAAGTGGTCGTCGATCCTGCCAGCCATTGTCGCCCAGCCGCCACCGCGCAGCGTGACGGCGCCGCGTAGACCGTCGCGCGATCCCCAGGTGAGCGTCGCGGCCAGCGCCCCCAGCTGGCCGGCCCGGTCGGCGACGCTGGCCGATAGCTCGACGCTCAGGTCTTGGTCGCCGGAGGTGACGAGCCGGGCATCGGCGCCAACCAATCCACCGCGAGAGGCCTGGCCGGGACCGCTCGCGACACGCAGCGCGCCGTCGGCGACGTCGATCGTGATGGCTGCGCGACGGACGGACTGCGGCAGACCCTTCCAGCCGCGCAGCCGCGCGGCCGCCCGCCACAGAACGGCGTGGGCAGCGCGTAGCGGAGGGATCAGCTGCCGTGTGAAGACGGGCCGCGCCGCCCCCGGTGTTCGTCGTGATTTTGACTTCTTCCTGCGCGCCGCTGGGTCGCGCCGGGCGGGCCGAGCGATGGCAGCCTCGGGCGGAGGAAGCGCCTCCGGCGGCGCATCGGGATCCAGGCGCGCAGTTCTTTGGTCTCGTCGCCCGGACGGGCTGGCCCGCCGGGGCTGCTTGGTTCCGTCAGCTCCGTCGGCTGTGTCGGCTGCGTCGGCTCCGTCGGCT
>CALGHC010000396.1 GCA_937915965.1 uncultured Myxococcales bacterium | reverse complement strand
GCGTCGACCGCGCCTGGGCCGCCGGTGTCGGCCGCTTTGTGCTCGGCACCGGCGCGGCCAACGCGCTCGGCCTGGTCTGGTCGGCGTGGGCAGCGCGCTGGTTGGGGGCGGGCGGCAGCGCGGACTACTTTGCGGCGCTCTTCGTGCTGCAGGCAGTCTATATGGCCGGCCACCCGCTCAACGGCGCCACCGCCCGGCTTGGCGCGCGCTGGCACGCCGAGGGTCGGCCCGAACGGGTCCTCGCCTTGGTCAGCTGGCTGATGCGTCGCGGAGCTGTGGTCGTCGTGTTGGCCGCGATCCTGATCACCGCGACCTTCTCCTGGCAGCTTGAGCGCCTGCATTTCGCCTCCGCCTGGCCGCTGGCTCTGGGCTGGCTCGCTGGCGGCGTCGCCCTGGTCGCTGGGACCCTGCGCGGCGCGCTGCGCGGCGCGGGTCTGTTGCACCTGCTGGCGTGGAGCTTCGTGGTCGAGGCCGTGCTGCGCCTCGCTGTGGGCGCCGGCTTGCTGACCTGGCAGCCTTCCGCCGGTCCCGGCGTGGCGGCTCATCTGATCGGACTGGCGGTCGCGATCGCGCTGCCGGCTTGGTGGTTGCGTCGCCTGCGATCTCCCACGCGCATCCCCGCCGTCCCGACCGCCCCGACCGTACTGACCGTACCGACCGTGCCGACCGTACTGACCGTGCCGACCGTTGACGTCGCTCCCGTCGACGTCGCATCGCTTGCGGTCCCGCCCGCCGCCGCGCCGTCCGACGCCGATCAGACGCTCGCCACTGTCAGCAAGATCGTCAGCCCGATCGGCACGCGCGAGGTCGGTCGGGTTTTGTTGCCGATGCTGGCGCTCTCCCTGGCCGATGCCGGCTGGCAGAGCGCGGACATGCTCGCCGCCAAACACCTGCTCGCAGATACGGCCGCCGGCCACTACGGCGCCATCGCCACGCTGGTTCGTCTCTTCGCCGTCCTCGTCCAACCGTTCGCGTTGCTCGTCATCCCGGAGCTGGTCGCCGCCGAGGCCCGCGGCGAGGGCACCGGCCACCGCCTGGGCAGCCTCTTCGCCGGCTTCACTGCCCTCGCCGGCGTGGCGTTGGCTGCGTTGGTCCTGTGGCCCGAGCCGATCGTGCGGCTGGTCTTTGGGGCCGGTTTCGTCGCCGCTGCGCCGCTGGTTCTGCCGCAGGCCATCGGTGCCCTGGCGACCTACCTGGCCATGATGCTCGGTCAGGCCTTTGCAGCCGTGGGACAATGGCGCTTCCTCGCCCTGCACGCGGTTGGCCTGGTTGTGCTCGCGGTCTTGATGGCGCATAGCGAAGACGGCGCGGGTCTCGCCACCGTCCAGGCCGTCGTCAAGGTCGCGCTGCTGATCGCGCTGATCGCGGCTTGGTTGCTGCGGGGGCGCTCGCCCTCCATTCGCCGAGGTGCCCCGTGACTCAGCGTGAACGGCCCGCCTCGACCGCCGTGCCCGATGATCGGCCGCGCTACGATCGGCGGGACGCCGGGATGCTCGGCCGCAGGGCCGGTCTCGGCCCTCGCTTCGCCGCTCAGATAGCGGCGACGACCGCGCCGTGGCTGCCGCGCCCGCTCGCAGACTGCGACGTGCTCGACCTCGGTTGCGGCTACGGCCACACGGCTTTGGCCCTCGGCGAGCTGGCCCGCAGCGTCACTGGCGTCGAACCCTCGCAGCACCTCGCCGCCCATGCCGGGACCCTGGCCGCGGCGCAGGGCGCCGGCCGCTTCACGGTGGTGCACGGCGGTCACGAAGTCCTCGTCGAACGGGCCGGCAGCTACGATCTCGTCGTCATGGACAACGTCCTGGAACACATCGCCGACCAGCGCGAGGCCCTCAAGCGAGTCGCGCTCAGCCTGCGCCCGGGCGGTGTCCTGTATCTGCTGGTGCCCAACCGGCTGTGGCCGATCGAGCCGCACTACCACCTGCCGGCGTTGGGCTGGCTGCCGTTGCCGCTCGCCAATCGCTATCTGCGCCTGAGCGGCCGTGGTGACGACTTCCGCGACGCGTCGTACGCGCCGACGCTGTGGTCGCTCGCTCGGCTGCTCGATGGCACGGCGGCGTTCGATTGGCGCCTCGTGTTGCCGGCTGACCTCGCCCTGACTCAGGCGGGTGCGCGACCTTTGTATCGCGCCGGTGCCGCTGTGCTGCGCTACGTGCCGGCGATGTGGGCCGTGTCGAAGGCGCTGCTTGTTGTCGCCGTTCGCCGTGGCGGCTCCGACGCCGGGAAGGAAGGAATAGATGGCTGACGAACGCTACCTGCCCGATGCGGTGCGTCGCATCGCACTGCGCCTCGACTACGCCAACCGAATGCGCGCCCACCCGCGGCTATCGGCGGCCGCTGGTCTGGCCCTGCTGGGGACTCGCAGTGCGCTGCGCGACCTCGGCTGGTTTCGCAGCTTCGCCGAGCGCCGGCCGGTCGACGCCGCCGGCCGCCCCTTGCCCTGGTTCACCTATCCCGCCATCGCCTTGCTGACGCCGCGCCTGGCGCCATCCTTGCGGGTCTTCGAGTACGGAGCGGGTGGCTCGACCTTGTGGTGGAGTGAGCGGGTCGCCGCGGTCTGGGCGGTCGAGCACGAGCCCGCCTGGGTCGCTGAGCTCGCTCCTCGGCTGCCGCCACACGCTCGCGTCGTACTGCAGAAGCTAGACGACGGCGACGCTTATCCACGCGCTGCCGCCGACCAGGTCAGCGCCGCTCGGGCCGGCGTCGCTCGGGCTGGCGCCGCTCGGGCCGGTGCCGATGCCAGCCTCTTCGACATCGTGGTCATCGACGGCCGCCGCCGCAACGACTGCGTCGCTTCGGCTCTCGAGGCGCTCGCACCGGCCGGCGTGGTCATCTGGGACAACAGCGAGCGGCCGCGCTACGCCAGCGGTCAGCAGCGCCTTGCCGATGCGGGCTTTCGGCGCATCGATCTGCACGGCATGGGGCCGGTCAATCCTTGGCCGTGGTGCACGACGATCTTCTATCGAGATGGCAACGTACTCGGCCTCTGACCTGGCCTTCGCAACGGACCGTCCGACCGCTGCCCCGTCTGTATGCCGACCCGTCTACCTGCCGATCCGTCTGCACGCCGTTCCGTCTACATGGAAGGCGACGCGCCCTCCGGCGACCCGGCAGCGGATCCCGCGCGCGGCCCACAGCGCCAGCACGTCCGTTCCGCCGGCATGTGCGCCGCCAGCGGCGGTCC
>CALGHC010000395.1 GCA_937915965.1 uncultured Myxococcales bacterium | reverse complement strand
GCCAACGTGACCCCGCTCACCGAGACCCTCCGCCAGGTGGGCCGGCCATCGCGCTACGTTCTGGAACTCAACGCGCATCTGGCCCATCGGCACGACATCCATGTAGGCACGCGCTTGCTGTTCGAGCGCCGGCCGTCCGGTCCTGGCGTTCTGCCCGGGAGCGACCGTGGCCGCTGACGCTTCCGCGTTGCGCGGGCTCTTGGAGGAAGACGCGCGGCGTCTCGCCGAGCTGCTGCGCCACCGTCACGGCCCGCGGGCCACCCGCCAGAGGGCCCGCACGGCGCTGCAGCGGGCGTGGCAGCAGCTTGCCCAGGCCGATCCCGAGCCGGGTCAAGCCCCCTCGGAAGCCGGCACGTCCGGCTCGGACACCGCCGACGCAGATCTGATCAACGCGCAGGCAGAGCTGGCGTCCCTGCGCCGTCACCTGGATCAAGCGGGGTGGGCCGCTGCGATCTGGCCGATCGGCCGCTTGCTTTTGCGCCGGCCCCTACCCGAGCGGTTCCGCATCCCGGCCAGCGTCCGATCTCGCGACGGCCTGATCGCGCGGTTGGTGCGCCGCGCCGAGGTGGATCTCGCGATCAGCGACGCCCGGGTGCAGTACATGGAAGAGCGCTGCGGCGGCGGTCCGAAGGTCCGCGTGCGCGGGATCCGTGAGGGAGACGCGAATCGGCTGCCAGATAGTAATTTCGAACTGTTGCGCAAGAAGGGGCAGTCGCGATTCTCCTAAGTCCCGCGAAGTCGCGATCCTCTCAGGTGGACGAAGCGGCGGCCTCCCGTCCAGTCGCAGCGCGGCCGACCTTCCCCAAGCGTTCTTGACTCGGCATTACGATCCTCCTCAGACGGCGGATATCTTCATTATATCAAAGAGCACGCAGCAACCTCCTGGTCCCCAGGCTTCGTCGTGCCCTTCAATTCGTCTGTGAATTCAAGACAATCGGCGTGCGGGTTGTGAAATCCGGGCGCAGCGGTGCGATTGCGGCGGTCTGTCCCCGCCGGTATAAGTCTCGCCTTGGAGGTGCCCTATGTTGACTCGCTCCCCGATCTGCCTGGCTTGTCTGCTGATCTTGACCGTGACCTTGGCGCTCGCCGCCTGTGGTGGCGAGGAGGCCGACAAGGACGCCGGCGGCGCTGACGTCGTGGCTGATGTCGCGCCGGAGGACGCCGCGGCAGATGTGGTCGCCGGTTGCGGCGCCGCGATCTCTTGCCTGAACGACAACGGCATCGAGAACAAGGGATTGTGCCCTGTTCCCCAGAGCGAATGGGATTGCGTGCAGGGATGCTGCGTCGCGAAGGTCATCTGCAAGACCGACGCCGACTGCGACGATCGCGTCGGCACCGCAGACTGCCCCGACGACCGCTTTGACTGCGGCTGCGACGTCGATTCGGGGGCGTGCATCCAAGAGATGTGTCGCGACGATTCGGCCTGTGCCACCGGCGAAATCTGCGTTTCGGGTGGCTGCGGTCCGGCCCCGGCTGTCGGCGGCTTGGCTGCACGGCTGCTGCGGCCGTACTGGATCGCCCGGCCGGGCGAGGCCATTGACGCTGCGAGCGGCCTGGGCGCGCAGGCAGTCGACGCGAAAGGGGCGGTGGCGCCCGTCGCGTCTTTCGAGTGGCAGATGTCCGGTTCGAAGAGCTTTTCGATGAAGGATGGCAAGCTGACTGCCCTTGAGATGGGCGGAAGCGACGGGGTGAAGGCGCGCGTCAAGGGCGGTATCGACACCTGGTCCGCCGAAGCCGCGCTCTGGAACCTCGGCGCGGTGCCGGCCGACATGAACCTGCGGGTCGCGGTCGCCGATGAATCGGGCCTGGGGCCGATCGCGGCCAAGGTTGTCGTCATCGGCATGGCCGACTCGGCCACCCCCGCCGCGGCCGTCGAGGTGGCGCTCAGCGACGGTCAGGCGAGCTTCGCAGGCGTCGTCTTTCCCGCGGACATTCACATCGTCGGCGACGCGATCGACGACGTCTCGGTATTGCGTTTCCAGCCCGAGGGCGCCATCGGCGACGTCCTGCTCACCACACGTCAGCGCCATTACGCGACCCTGGAGTTCGACGGCGATGGCAAGTTGATCAAGGAGAACAGCTCGCTGGTCAACGGAGACGTGGTGACCGGCACGATCGACTACCAGGGAGAGGGCGAGGCCGCACTGGGGATCACCTCGCTGGCGCTGGGAACTGCCCTCTTCAACTTCAACCTCGACGCCCTCGTCGGGCCGGAAGTCCGCCGCCCGTTCCACCCCAAGGCGATGTCGATCATCAACCCGGAGCCGGGCAAGCCGCAGGACATCCCCGGTGGGGTGAGCTTCTCGCTGGGCAACCCCGTCGTCGACACCTTCGTGCTCGCTTCACGGCCTGGCCATCACGTGCTCTGGTCGCTCGCCGGCCGTGTTGCTCTCGACGAGCTGCTCAGTCAGGTCTCGACCATCGTCGAGGCAGCCAGCGGTGGCGACGGCCTGGACATTGGCGCGGTCGTCGGCGCCTTGCTACCGCACCTGTCCAATTTCCGTTCGTATGTCGCCTTTGACGTCGAGTTCCGTGATGGGGGCAAGGAGCCCTTTGTACAGTTGGATCTGCTGCCCAATGTGCCGCTGCTCCTCGACACTGTGATCACCCCGCCGGCTCTGCCCTCCGCTGGCGAGGGCGTGTGGGCCGATCTCGGGCTCTTTGTGTCGGGCGCGATGCTTCCCAGTGGACAGATCGTGCCCCTGGGCCTGACGGCAGGCTCCGACAAGGCGGACAGTGAGGATGTCGCCGACGGTCTGATCGACGGCGACGCCGAGGAACCCGGCAGCCAGCCTCTCGTGCTCAGCAGCGCCCCGCTGCACAGCGGCCTGCGTTATGGAGCCGCCAATCACGTGCTCGTCACCGCGGCGATCAACGTCGCTGGCAATGGCAAGAAGGAGGGCGGGTCCATCGTCGTCGGCGAACCAGGCGTCCTGCCTGCTGCGGCCAAACCCGAGCCATTCCTGCCGTTCTCGCTCGGCAGCACCTGGACCCAGGCGACCCGCACGTTGACCATCGCCAAGGTCGAGGGAGCGCATTTCTATCGGGTGATCGTCCTGGCCGCGGAGAATCGGCAGTGGCACTTCTTCGTGCCAGCGTTGGCCGCTGCCCAGACGATCGCTTTGCCCGATGGCACCGCCTGGGGCGAGGCCGATGACGTGATAGGCGCGCCCAAACGGGTCTTCGTCAGCGCGTTCGAGCTGCGCGAGCAGCGGTCGCTTCCTGGGCTGCTTGTGCCGGACGGGCTGCCCGACCTGGTTCGCTTGGTCAAGCGCTCGAGCTTCATCGACGTTCGCGACTGATCCGCCGGCGCTGGTGATGGCGGTTCAGGACGCGGCCTGACCGTTGCGCTCGCCGACCTGGCGGCAAAACCGACCCTGGGCCAGGACGAAACGGTCGAGGCTCGCGGGGCCGTTGCTGTTGCCGGCGCCAGCGTGCGGGTGCAGTGGGTCGCCGGGCAGGGCGATGACTGGACCGTCGGCGCTGTCGGCGAGGAAGTAGGGCTCGATCCGCGGGCCGACGCCGCCATCGGCCAGCGCGGCAGCCACCGCCGCGGCGTCTCCCCGCGAGATCTGTAGCCGCTCGAGGGTGTGCAGTGTCGGCGGCGGCAGAACGATCGGGCCACCGCGCTCGTGGTCGAGCAGCGCCGCGCGGGGCGACATCCACAAGGCGCCGGTGGACTCGTGCAGGTCGGCGCTCGCGCGCTGTCCCAGTGGGTGACAGGCGACGAAGAAGAACGTGTCGAATCGCCGTGGCTCGATGCGCGGCGTGACCCAATGGGCGAACGGCCAGATCAAATCGAGGGCCGGCACCAGACCTTCGCTGGCGAGGATGTCATGCCAAGCGCCGTCCGGTAACCGATGGCCGTCGCGCAGGTCCTCAAGACGCGCGTCGATCGCGTCGACGCGATCCGCCGCAGGGATGCGGCCGTCGGCGTCTCGGGCGAGCAGCACGTGGGCTTCCTCGTGCAGCTCGCGAACAGCTGCGATGAAGAACGACCGGGCGCTCTCTCCGTCGGCCAAGCCGAGCTGTTGGGCGCAATCGGCCGCCGTCCGCCCCCCCGCTGCGCTGCCGTGATCGACCTGGTCGACCTTGCCGCCGGGGAAGACCGTCGCCCCCGCCATGAAACCGCTTCTTGCGTGGCGGCGCATCAGGAAGACCTCGACCCGGCCGTCGGGGCGATCGCTCAGCAGCACGACGGTAGATGCAGGCAGCACATCGGCTGAGCGTGCTCGGTCGGTGTTCATCGCGACTCGCTTTGCTTGGTCGGGCCCTCGGGCTCAGCGGCAGTTCTTGAACTTCTCGGTGTCGATCATCCGCTCGACCAGCGGCGGCAGCACCTCACCGAACAGGCTGTCGAACGAGACGGGCTGCAGGTCGGCTCCCGCGTAGGGGGCCGGCGCCAGGCCGTTGCCCCAGCTGCCTTGGAGCCAGCACGACTGTCCCGCCGCCTCGATCTGGGCGCAGATGTCCTCGTCCGGGACCGCCTCGCAAGGTGGGATGTTGTTGAATACGAAGAACTTTGACGGCGACGAGGCGACCGCTTTCATCGCGTGGCGGCTCTGGCAATGGCTTGGTTGGCGATGATCGTGGCGGAATTGAACGCGGTGATAGCGCTGTGCGAGCTTCTTGAGCTTCGCGAACGGTTCGCGGGAGACCCACCAGGTGTTCTCCGTGCAGTCGGCACCGGTCGTCGTGATCGGCCAGGAATTCAGGGCGCAGACGACGCTGGCGGACGCCGTCGCTGTCGCCGGCGGGAAGGCCTCGGAGTGCGAGCAGGTCGAATCGAAGTGGCAGGCGGTCGGGCTGGCGCCCGGGCCGTCGCTGTTGCTGCCGGCGTCGTCCGCGGTTGTCTGGGTGATTCCGCAGCGATCGACAGCTCCCTCGATGTCGATCAGGAAGGCGACGGTCTTGAGGGTCGCGTGCTTCTCAAGGGCAGCGGCGACCGGCACCAGCCCATAACCGAGCGTGACGTAGCCGGTCCGCGCCTCGTCGATGTAGTCGCGGGTACGCAGGAAGGTGACGATCCGCTTGACCGCGTCGACATCGTTGTTGCCGCCGTAGTCGGCGACGCCCGGTGACTTGCGGGTCCCCGCGCCAGTGCCTGGCAGGTTGAAGACGATGACGACAGCGGGTACCGCGGCGGCGAGCTTATTGGCGCCGGCGAGGTAGTCTGGGTAGGGCGAATCGTGACGGTCGCCCACCACGACGATGAGCGGGCAGGGCTCGGCGCTCTGGCAGATCGTCGGTCGCAGCTCCATCCCGTTGAGCATTCCGGCGCTGGCCTGGACCTTCAGCTCCTGGCTCTCGACCGCGACGGTGGGTTTGGCGGTGTCCGGAGCCGCTGCCGTGTCTGTCGCTGTCGCCGTCGTGTCCTGCGCGCCGGCGTCGGGCTCGTCTTCCTCGTCGCCGCCGCAGCCGCAGATCGTCAGGCCCGCGACCAGCGCCGCAAGCGAAACGGCGACCGGCTGGTTGAGCCGATTTCTCTGTCGGCCGCTGTCAGAACGGGGACGGATCATTGATTTCTCCTGCGTGTCGGTCGCGTCGATCGGGGCTGCAATGTCGGAGGGCCCACCGACATTCTAGGCCCCTGGTCCGTGCCAGCAAGGCGCGCTGACGTCTTTGGCAGAGAGTCGTCGCCCCAGCTGGCTGTGGGCGACGACGCGTGCATCGGGACGGTCAACACCTCAAACGCCGGGGCAAGGGGCCATCGATCTGCGAATAGTGTTATTTATCTTAAGCAATTACGTATTTGCGCGGGGTTGTTGCCCCGATCCGGATCGGGTGGCGATCGTCGCCGATCGGCTCGATCGCTGGTCAGATCGACTCGATCGGCGATGGATTGCGGCTGACGTCCCTGGTAATTCGGCTGGTTCCGCTCGCTCACATGGTCGGCAAGGTGCCGGATCAGCGCGGGATCCGCGGGTTGTGACCGCCTTGGCGGCGGATCGGAATCCGCAGGGAATCCGCGCGATCACGATTGACAGACCCTCGAAGTGGTACCTAGAGTCGCGAAGTGGGCCAAGGTGGGAAGCAGTGGGATGGCTTCCTCGCCGTTGGTTCTGCGGGACGAATGACGCGCGGGCTCGCGGTTGGAGGGCGACAGAACGACGGGGAATGGCGTTCTGGGATTCGGATTATTTGTCTGTCATCTCAGCCCGTTAAGAGAGTGTTCGGAGAGTAATCGGGCGGCTTTGGCGGCCGTTTAGCGGTCCCTTCGGGGGCCAGGGCGAGCGAGTATCGTGGCGATCCGCTTCCGAGGCGAATTCTTCCAGAAGACCGACGCCAAGTGTCGGCTCAGCGTCCCCGCGGAGTTTCGGCGGGCCCTCGGCCAGCACGGTGATCAACGGCTCGTGCTCGCGCAGACCGCCAACAGCGAGTGCATCACGATCTACCCGGCGACGGTGTGGGAGGCCTACGAGGATCGCATTCTCGCCCTCCCCCAGTACAAGAAGGCGATCCGCAATCTGCTGCGCCTGCAGATCGCCAGCGCTTCGGAGGGAACGCCCGACGGTCACGGTCGCGTCGTTCTCGCCCCCAACTTGCGCGCGGCCGCCGCGATCGAGGCCGGCGCAGACGTCGTCGTCGTGGGCCAGATCGATCACTTCGAGTTGTGGCAGCGGGACCGCTGGGACGCCGCACGGCTCGCAGCCGCCGCCGGACTCGACACGCTCGACGATGATCTCGCGGAGCTGGGGCTTTGAGTGAACCAACCACCCACAATCACCGAGACAGCAGGGCAAGGCGGCACCGTGTCGGCGTTCCGCCACCGGCCGGTCCTGATCGAGGAGATCATCGGGGCGCTCTCAGTCGTACCCTCCGGTTGGTTGGTCGACGCGACGCTGGGGGGGGGCGGGCACGCGGAGGCCTTGCTGACTGCCCGCGCCGATCTGCGCTTGATCGCTGTGGACCGGGATCCCGCCGCGCTTCAGGCAGCAGGCGAGCGGCTGGGCCCATTTGGCGACAGGATCGAACTGATCCACGCTCCGTTTTCAGACCTGGCATTTGTCCTGGACAGCCGTGGTATCTCGAGCGTTTCCGCGGTTCTGGCCGACCTGGGCGTCAGCTCCCATCACTTCGACACGGGCGAACGCGGCTTCTCTCTGCAGCACTCGGGGCCGCTCGACATGCGCATGGATCCGACCTGCGGTACGCCGCTGAGCGAACGTCTGGCGACCGTGACCGTCGAGGACCTGGCCGACGTGCTGTACGCATATGGCGATATTCAGCGCTCGATCGGCACCGCGCGCCTGGTGCTCAATGCGTGGCGCGAGGGCGCAGATACGACCGTGGCCCTGGCGGCGCGTCTGGCCCGCAAGCTCGAGGGTCGCGGCCGCATTCACCCAGCGACTGCGGTCTTTCAAGCGCTGCGCATGTGGGTGAACGACGAGGAAGGCGAGCTCGAGGCGTTGCTGGCAATGGCGCCCGCCCGGCTGGCCATCGGCGGCGCCCTCGCGGTGATCGCCTTTCATTCTGGAGAGGACCGGATGGTCAAGCAGCGCTTTCGGCACCTGGGGGCCCGGCGCGGATCGGCCTTCACGATGCCTCGGCGCAAACCGACGATCGCCGCTCCCGCCGAGATCGAGGCCAACCCGCGTTCCCGCAGCGCCAAGCTGCGGGTGCTTGTGCGCGTCGCACCAGGGGGCGACGGCCCGAACGCAAGCTGAGGCAAAGATGACCGTGGACCCGCAGAAGACAGCGCAACCCAGCGCCGAGCCACAACGGCAGCGTCGTCTGGTCGTGGAGGCGCCATCGGGCCGCAGCGAACGGCTCTTTTGGCTGCGTGTTGCTGGGATCCTGATCGTTGCAGCCGTCCTCGGCGTGCTCGGCGTCAAGCAGGTGCGGCGTCGCTCAGCGGGAATCGGCACTGCCTACGAACTCGCGAGGATGCACGACGAGCTGCGCGAGCAGGTCGACGCAAACCGCCGCGACGCTGCGAAGCTGACTGGCCGGCTCGACCCGACCGTGCTGCGCCTTGAGGCCGAGGGTCGCTTCGACATGCGGGTGCCATCCAGCGCGGACCGCGAGATCGTTGGCGTCGCCGCCACGGCTGGCGGACCGGGAGCAGGACAATGAACATGGCACTCTCGACGCGCCAATCGCGCTCCTCTCCCCTTCGGCCGTATTGGCGCGCCGCCCGGCTCGCGCTCACGGTCGCTCTTGCGGCATCTGTCGCGCTGCCGCTGGCTGCAGTGGGCGGGTGTTCCTCAGCCGCGGTCGAGAAGGCCGCCCGGGCCAAGAAGGCGGACTTCCACTACCGTCTTGCCCTGGGCTACTTCCACAACAAGACCATCGATCTTGCGATCCGCGATCTGATCGAAGCCCTGACTCTCGAAGACGACCACGCCGATAGCCGCTATCTGTACGGCTTCATCCTGTTTGGTCGCAAGCGCTACGAGGAGGCAGCCGAGCACTTCCGCCGCGCGCTGCGGTCGCGTCCCAACTTCTTCGCGGCGCGCAACCACCTTGGCGTGACGTTGCTCGAGCTGGAGCGGTGGTACGACGCCATCCAGGTCCTCGACCCCTTGCTCAAGGAGCCGACCTATACGACGCCATATCTGGTCTACAACAACATTGGATGGGCGTACCTCAAGCAGGGCGACCTGCGCCGCGCAGAGAAACACCTGAAGATGACGGTGTTCCTCAACGACAAGTTCTGCCAGGGCTACCGCAACCTCGGCTTGCTCGCCGTGCAGCAGCGCGACCTCGACGCAGCCGAGGAACAATTTGGCGAAGCCGTCCGTCGCTGTCCCAAGGTGGCCGAGTTCCACTTGCAGTACGGCGAGGTCCTGTCTACCAACAACAAGCTCAACGAGGCGGCGAAGGCGTTTGCAGCGTGTCACACCCTGGCCGGCAAAAGCCTGATGGGCAGGCGCTGCAAGGCGCGTCTCAGCGACGCAGGGGGAGGCTATGGCCCGCGCTCCCCGTAACCAGCGTTCCCGCAAGCGTGTGGATCTCATCGATCGGGCAGGAAGCGCTCCCGCCGCTCGGTATTTGCGGGCGACACGACGTGCGGCGTTGGTGATCGCGTTGCTCGCTGGTTTCCTCGCCGCGAGCTTGGGCACTGCGATTCACGATGTGCTGCATGTCGACGAGGTGCGCCGCTACGCCGAACAGAACACGACGTTCCGGATTCGCCAGCGCACCCGCCGCGGCGACGTCCTCGATCGCAATGGCGTCACCCTCGCGACCGACATCCGATCCGACTCGGTTACCGCTGATCCGCGCTGGGTACTGCCCCCCGGCAGCTCGTCACGCGACCTGCCGCACGACGATCCCAGCGTGATCGCGACCCGCCACACCGTGGCAGCCCTCATCGCCCCGCACACGAAGGAGTCCGTCGAGCGGATCGAGCGACAGCTCAACCGGCGCAAGGGCTTTGTCTATCTCGCCAAGCACGTGGACATCCACGCCAGCCGCACGATTCGCGACTTGATCGCCGCCGGAAAGCTACCGGGCGTCAGCGTCGAGACCGGCTTTGTGCGCCACTACCCCAACAATGACCTCGCCGGCGCGCTCGTCGGCCGCAGCAACTGGGGCGGCAGCGTCGAGCTGTCCTTCGACGCTCTGCTCAAGGGTCAGGAAGTCGAGGTTATTGCGTACAAGGATCGCCACAAGGACCGTCTGTATTTCGACGGCGCCCCCGACGCGGGCCGCTTTGGCGGTCGCACGCTCATATTGACGATCGACGAGAAGATTCAGGCGGTCACCGAGCAGCTTCTCCGCGCGGGCGTCGCCGACGCCAACGCCGAGCACGGCCTGGCCATCGTCATGGACGTTCACACGGCCGAAATCCTCGCGTTGGCGACCACGCCCCTGGTCGATCCGAACGATACGCGTAGCAAGCCCAAGGGCGGCTGGCGCAACCGCGTCGTCCAGGACCTCTTCGAGCCGGGCAGCACGATGAAGGTCATCACGATGGCCGCGGCGCTTCAGGAGCGAAAGGTCCGGCTCGACGAGGTGATCGACACCAAGGGTGGCTTCCAGGCTGGCAAGAAGCGCATCACTGACTACCACCCGATGGACAAGGTGACTGGACGCGAAGCGATCCAACATTCCTCCAACGTCGCCCTCGCGAAGATCGCGACCCGCATCGGCCGCGAGAAGCTTTACGAATATTTGCGAGCCTTTGGCTTCGGGTCGCCGACGGAGTTCGGCCTCGCCGGCGAGGAATCGGGCATGCTCGCTCCGCCGCAACGGTGGTCGAAGGTCCGATTCGCCAACATCGCGTTCGGCCAGGGCCTCGCCGTCACCGCGTTGCAGCTGGTGACCGCGTTCGCCGCCATTGGCAACGGCGGAGTCTACCGACGTCCGCGCCTGCTCAAAGGCGTTCTCACCCCCGGCCGCCGCGAGGACCGCCTCTTCGACGTCGAGGCTGGAAACCGCGTCCTCGACCCAAGCGTCGCGGTGGCGACCCTCGACGCGATGGCGTCTGTCTGTGAGAAGGGCGGCACGGGGCAGAGTTCTCGTCTGCCGGACTATCTTCTGGGCGGCAAGACCGGCACCGCCCAGCAGGTCGATCCCGGCGCCGGCTACAGCGACACCCATTGGGTAGCGAGCTTCATCGCAATCGCCCCGATCGATCGGCCGCGGCTGGCGATCTTCGTCGCCGTCGATACCCCGCGCAAACACCACCCGCGCTTCCCCAAGCTGATCCTCCGCACCGGCGGGTGGATCGCAGCGCCGATCGTCCGTGAGATCGCACGCTTTGCACTTCCATACCTGGGAGTTGCGCCAAGTCCCGGCGCACCATACCTCGACAGCGCCGACCCAGAACGAGCCCGCGAGCGCGCCGAACAGCGCCAGCAGATCGCCCTGAAGATGGCCCAGCGCCGCGGCGAGGCGATCGAGCGGGTCTCGGCCGCGGCCGATGTGCCGGCGACTGTTCCGCAGGCCGACGAGCTGCGCGTGCCTGACGTGCGCAACCTGCCGATGCGGCTGGCGCGGTCCCGCCTCGCAGCGGTCGGCCTCGGAGTTTCTCCGGTCGGCAGCGGGGTCGGCGTTCTGCAGGAGCCACCGGCCGGGTCCCTGGTTCATCCTGGCGCCCTGGTACAGGTCACTTTCGAGCGTCCCAGCGAGCTGGCT
>CALGHC010000394.1 GCA_937915965.1 uncultured Myxococcales bacterium | reverse complement strand
GGCCGCGTCTTGGCCTGCCGCGTCGGCGCCGCCTGCGGTCTCGGCGACGCCAGCGTCGGCGGCGCCGACGTCCGCTGCGGTCGAACCAGCGTCGGTCTTGGCGCCGGGATCGTCATCCGCGCTGCACGCGCTCAGCGACAGGAGAGCCGCCGCGGTGGCAATTGCGAGTCGTTGCATTGTCGTCTCCTCCAGCCGACGCCGGCGGGCGTCGGTGGCGCGATGGCGCGATGGCGCGATGGCGCGATGGCGCGATGGCGCGCGGCCAGAGACTAGGGGGGCGCCTGCGAGGCCGCAAGCGCCGCGTCGTGAGGTTGCGTGACGGCCTGGCCCGGCCAACGACGAGGCGGGTAGCGACTGTTCGTTGCACATCGCCCAAAAGAAGGCGCGCGGGGGAGGCCGATTTGCCCTCTCCCGCGCGCCTGATCGCGTCACTGAAATTGTACAATTGTCGATGCCTGACACGACCCGTCCGCCGATCTGCACGATGTGCACGATCTGCACGGTCTACCCACCGCGTCGCTACAGGATGTTGAATCCGGCGGTCAGCAGCATGCCGTGCTGCAGCTGCCAGTCGTCGAGTACCAGCGGGATCCGCTTGAGGTTGACGACGTAGTCGAGCGACGCCCACTTGGCCAGCTTCACGGAGATGCCAGCGGTCAGGTCGGTGTTGAGCGCGTCGATGCCCGACTGCTTCGACGACGAGGTGCTGTACGCAGGCATGAACCAACCGGCCTTGGCGGACCACTTGACGGTGTCGGACAGCTCGCCGCCAGCCTTCACCTCGACCTCGGCGCCGACTTCGTGGGCCGTCTCGAGTTGCTTGAGCTTGGTGACGTGGTTGTCCTTGTCGTAGCCGGTCACTGCCCAGCCGTCCTGTGCAAAGAGGCTCTGCGCGCCGACGCCGACGACCGCGGTCAGGTTGAGGAACTTGCCCTCAATCGGATTGGCGAACGCACCAGCGGTCTCCTTGAGCAGGGCAGGCTCAAACGGCGAGGTGGTCACGACGCGTTGCTGCGCGGTCGTCGGCTCGGTAGTCACCGCGCCGCCGAGGGCGGTGCGCTCGACCGTGCCGGCGTCGGTGCGCACGTCATAGCCCGAGAAGATCTGCGTCTGCAGCCGCACCCGCGCAAACGGGCCAAGCCAGTCGATCGAGACCGGGTGGTACATCCACGTCGACTGGAACTCGAGGTTGTCGGAAGACTTGACGAACGAGTCGAGCAGCGGCGTGCGGGTCTGGGCGTGCTGCAGCTTCAGCTCGTTCTTCCACTCGTGGCGCGAGCGCACCAGCGAGGTCTCACCGGTCACCAGGACGCCGATCTGGATGGTCGTGCCGTCGACCGCACCAACCCAGGAGCTGGTGCTCTGGGTCGTGCCGGTGCCGCCGACCGTCAGCTTCTTGGTGAAGCCGTCCTCGTAGGTCTTCTTGTCGCTGGCGGCAGCCGCCTTGACGTCAGCGTCCAACGTCGGAGCGTCGTCGGCGAAGGCGAGGGTGGGCGTGACGGCGAGGGCGGCGGCGAGTACGAGCACGCCGCTCACACCGGTCCTCATCGTGGTCAGGAACTTCTTCATCGTGTTCTCCTCCTGCGCCGGCCCTGGGGCGGGCGACTGAGATATTCGCTTGAATCGGCGAGTCCGCCAGTTGCTGACCTGACCCGCCCCGCCCGCACGCTCGCTCGCGCCGCGGCTGCGGCTGCGGCGAGCGCGAGACCGCGGCCTAGTGGGTGATCCTCGGCTCGAGCTCTTTCGCAGCCTCGATCCAACGGGTGACCTGGCTCGCCGAGGGGACCGACCTGGTCAGCTCCTTGATCTCGTTGACGTCCTTCATCTTGGCGGCGAGGTTTTCGGCGTTGCGGTGACGCAGCTCCTTGACCGTGTCGACGCCGGAGCCCTCGAGGAGCTCGGCGAACTCCGCGCCAACGCCGGAGATGCGCATCAGGTCCGCCATATTCGCCCACTCGAGCAGGCGCTTCTCGCTGATCCCGGTCGACTCGGCGACGGCCTTGCGGCCGGTCGCGCCGCCGCATTGGTCGAGCAGGTCGTCGGTGGTCTTGATGCCGGCGGTCGCCAGATCGGCGGCGTACTTCGGTCCAATTCCCTCAATCTCATCGATCTTGTAGCTCATTGTAGTGCTCCATGTGCGCTCTGGGGCGCGTGGGGCGCAGGCGGGCCGGGGCAATCTCCCGGGCGAGCCAGCGGGTCTCTCGTCTCGACCTCTGCCACAACGGCGGGGCCGAACTCTGGGTCCGAACTCTGGGGTCCAACGGTGCGTCGAAACTACTTGCCGAAGAGGCCACCGAGGCCGCCGGGCAACGAGTCGCCCAGGCCGGCGGGGAGCTTGTCGGCGAGGCCGGTCGAAGCGAGCATCTTGGGCAGCTCAGCGGCGTTCTCCTGGAGAAACGCCACCACCTTCTGGGCCGTCGCCTCGTCCAGGCCCACCTTGGCGATCAACTGGGAAACAAGCTCTTCCATGGGTGACTCCTTTTGTGTCGGGTTGCCGGGCGGCGCGGGTTCGGTTCCGTTTGGGACTTGTCTTCGCTGGCGCCCGTTCTGGTCTGTCCGTGTCCTCAATGTGCAAAGGGCACGCCAACTGCGTTCGTTCTGTGTTTAGTCAGTAATCTAGCAATGTTCCGCGATGGCGCCCGAGCCGACCCTCGCGGACGGCGGGCGTCCTGCAGTGTCCCAGCGTGCGCGAGTGTCTCGCCCATGCGCGACAGGTGAGATAGTTCGGGACACCGGCGGCCGTGGAGAATCGGGGTGGTGGAGAATTGGGGTGGTGGGTCCTGGGCCATGCAGCGTCTTGACAATGCCTGAACGCGGCCTAAACTTGGTGTGCGCTCAACTTGGAGCGAACTTCAGGAATCTCAGGGATCACGACAAATGACCGGACTGCGCGAGCGAAAGAAGCGACAGACCCGACTGCGGATCCTCGCCGTGGCGGCGCAGCGCATCATCGATCAGGGATTCGACGCGACCACCATCGACGACGTCGCCGCCGAGGCCGAGGTCGGCGTCGGCACGGTGTACAACTACTTTGGCTCGAAGACCGGCCTGCTGCTGGCGATCTTCCGCGACGAAGCCGAGGCGATGATCAGCGCCGGTGACGCGGTCACGCATGCCCACATGGGCGACCCGCTCGACGCGGTGCTGGCGGTGTTGCTGACCTGGTTCGACAAGCTCGCTGCGATCGACGGGCGCCTGCTGACCGAGGCGATGCGCGTCGGCTTTTCGCGCCAGGGCGACGAGGCCGCGGCCTTCATGGAGCTCGACTACCAGATGATCGGCCACCTGGCCGAGCTGCTCGCAGAGCTGCAGGGCCGCGGCCTGGTCGAGCGCGATCACGGCCCCGACGAGCAGGCGCTCGCCCTGTACGGCACCGCGATGGTTCAGCTGCTGATGGTGGTGATGGCCCCCGGCACCGAGATCGCCGCGGCCCGCGCGAGCTTGATCCGCCAGGCCGAGATCGTCGTCAACGGCCTGCGCCCGGCCGCCGAGAGCGCACCACAACGATCGACTGGTCCGGACCCACACACGTCGGCGGACACGGGTGCGAACCCGCACGCTCCCGAATGAACGACGCCAGCGGGCCGCAGGCCCTGCTGGCCCGAAACGTCACCCTCGGTGACCAGTACAAGAACGAAACGTCACCCCCGGTGACCAGTACCCGGCAACATGGAGGCCAAGGATGATCACCCGCACGCGACCAGGCACGATTCCTTTGGTCTCCCTCGCCCTGATCGCGCTCGCCCTGCCGCTGTCCGCTTCGGCGACCCCGGATCGCGCCCGCCAGATCCTCGACAAGGTCGACGACCTCTGGCGCGGGGCGTCGTCACGCGCCCGCATGGAGATGCAGGTCAAGACCGAACACTACGAGCGGACCCTGGCGATGGAGGTCTGGTCGCAGGGCAAGGAGAAGACGCTCGTGCGCATCCTCGCGCCGCGTCGCGAGAAGGACACGGCCACGCTGAAGGCCGGCAACGAGATCTATACCTATCTGCCGCGCACCAACCGGGTGATCCGCCTGACCTCGGGCATGATGGCCGGCGCGTGGATGGGATCGCACTTCAACAACGACGACCTAGTGCGCGAGTCGCGTCTGGCCGACGACTACGACGCCTCGCTCACCTTCGAGGGAGAGCGTGACGGCGCCAAGATCGTTGAGGTCACGCTGATCCCCAAGAAGTCCGCGGCGGTGGTGTGGGGCAAGGTCGTCACCGAGGTGCGCGCGGCCGATTTCATCCCGACGCGGCAGCGCTATTTCGACGAGGACGGCAAGCTCGCCAGGACGATGACCTTCACCGACATCCGCGACATGGGGGGCCGCAAGGTGGCAGCGAGGATGCGCATCGTGCCCGCCGACAAGCCGAAGGAGTTCACGGAGCTGCGCTACGCCGAGCTCGAGTTCGGCGTCGCCATCGACGATCTGTTCTTCTCGATCCAGAGGCTGAAGCGGCGTTAGGCGCGCTTGCAACGGCCGCGCCCGGCGCGAGCTCGCGAACCCGCCGCAGCCGCCGCCGCAGCGGCAGCCGCCGCAGC
>CALGHC010000393.1 GCA_937915965.1 uncultured Myxococcales bacterium | reverse complement strand
GCGCGAAGCACACGAAGAAGCGGGCGATCGGCTCGACTTTCGTACGTCGGCGATGGACGAAGGTCTACGGATCTTGCTGCAGGATGGACGCCCTGGCGAACAGAAGGCCCTGGTGCTGATCTCGGATGGCCACGATGGCTACCTCGACGACATCGAGCTGTGCAAACGCCGACCGCCGGCGCCATGCCGCGACGCGAACGGCGCGGATCACACAACCTGCCTGAAGAAGGCCTTGGATCGCCGGATCACGCTGGAGCAGTCGATGTTCCACGCCAAAGCGGTGAAGTGGCTCGGAGTGGCACGGGCGGCGGACATCAAGATCTTCAGCCTCGGTATCGGCAGCTTGGCACGACGCGACGAGCTGCAGCGTCTGCGCTTGTTGTCGGAGCGAACGGGAGGCACGTACCGCACAGCGCGGAACGAGGCGCTGCTCGCCCAGAAAATCGGCGATCTAGGCAACGAGCTGCTCGGCCAAGTGGTCATCGACTTCACCCACCCGCAGCCGGACGAGATCGACGGCAAGCTTGGTCTGCGCATCAAGGTCCGCGGCGTCACGGAGAAGGGCAAGCACATCAGCGAGACCTCAAAGGTGATGAAGGTACAGGTCGCCGAGATCAAAGGTCTCAAGGCGACGATCGTGGACGGAGTGACGGACCTCGCGGTGTCTGCGCAAGACGCCATGGGCTACCAGGTCTACGTCTACGTCGGGGTCGCGCTGTTGGTGATCGCCGCGCTCATCACCCTGCTCATCCTCTTCTTCATCGCGCGGTTCTTCTTCCGTCTGATAGGCCGGATCTTCCGACGTGGAGAGCAGACATGAGCGGCAACAGCACGCACGTCGGCAAGGGCGGCAGCATTATCGTCTCAGGTGAGAAGGTGTTCATCCCTGACGTGAAGGTCGTGAACTATCAGGAAGGCGGCAGCGGTTTCGAGAGCAAGTTCAACACCGAAAGCGGCCGTGAGCTGACACGACCTCGCAAGATCAAGACCGACAAGGGCATCGTTCGGACGCGCGACGCAGGGCCGGTGCGTGAAGTCGTCGACATGGTGATCATCCACGCGGATATCACGCAGTCCTCGGCTGTCTGCTACCGCGTGCTGTTGAGCCGAGGGCTGTCGTCTCACTTCGGCATCGATTGGGATGGCACGATCTACCAGTGGGCCGACACCGCGAGCCTGACGATGCATGCCGGCGCATGGAACAATCGTTCGATCGGCATCGACATGAACTGCATGCTCTTCAATCACTTGAAGTCCTCCAATCCGCCGAAGGGTCAGGGGGAGCGGCCGATCGAGCAGATGGAGATTCAGGGCCATCCGTGGATGAGCTACGGCTACACCGACGAACAGTACGAGGCGTTGATCGCCCTGCTCAGCACGCTAAAGGAGCAGTACCCGAAGATCGACCTCGCCGTGCCGGTGACGAGTGACGGCGAGGTTGTGCCGCACTTCATCCCGGATGTGGATGGTGGCAATCGCGCCGAGAAGGTGGGCATATACGGTCACTGGCACGTCAATCCAGAGAAGGCTGATCCGGGTCCAGCCTTCGATTGGCGCCGTCTCATCAGCGGACTCACAGGCCGCAGCAACGCCTTTCCTGTCACGTGGACGCGCAAGCAAGCGCGCGCGAACTGGCGCAACAAGCGCGAGATTCAAACCCTCGCGGCGCAGTACTTCAAGCGAAACGAGGTCGGCAACGACTCCGGCGGCTACTTCCCGGTCGGCCTGAACGGGACGTGGCACGGCGGTATCCACCTCCCGATCCGGTCTGGCGCGGACGTGCGCGCGATGCTCGATGGCACGGTCGTGGCCGCGCGCAACGGCCCGGTACCCAGCGGGGGCTCCAACAACTTCGTGCTCCTGAGGCACGAGATCGACTTTGATCCGCGCGAGGACAAGGAGCGAACGTTCGTCTTCTACTCCCTCTACATGCACTTGCAGCGCTTCGCGATGGACCCGGAGTCAGTGAAGAAGAAGGTGCTCCCTGGCAACTTGGCGCAGATGCCAGAGTGGTTCGCGACGTTGACGAAGGTCGACAAGGGCGAAGAGGAGATCCCCGAAGAAGAAGACGAGGACGACGACGGCAAGGGCCGCAAGAAGAAGAAGGGCAAGAAGGGCAAGAAGGGCAAGAAGGACAAGAAGAAGAAGGACAAGAAGGCGAAGAAGAAGGTCGCCAAAGACAGCCGCGATGACGACAGCGACGACACCGACGAAGACGCCGACGACGAGGACGGTGAGATCGACGGCCCGGTGACCGACGAGGACGCAGTCGGGTGTGCCGACGCCGATGTGACGCGCGTGACGAACTCCGTTGGCAACGGCGTCACAGCGTTGCGTGGCGCGAATGTCGCATTATTCGAGCGGTCTGGCGCCGAAGCCATCCTCGTCAAGGCCGGAAAGGTCCTCGGCCACGCCGGCCCGCTGCTCGGTGTCGGCGGTGAATCCTGCGAAGGTACGGTGCACGTCGAGATCTTCGCCGATGGCCGCTGGCGGGACGCTGTTGACCTCGTGGGTCAGCACGGCGCGCACTGGCTTGAATACGACCCCGACCCGAATCCGACGCTGCAAATCGACACGGACGACGTGTGGGCCGTCGTGCTGCAAGACGATGACGAACGTAGTCGTGTCCTACGCGGCGACTTTTTGTCGGAGGACCGACGTGTCGAAGCGGCGACGATCAGGGAGTTCTACGAGGACGGCGGACCAGAGGCGGACCGACTGAAGCGACGTCTGCGCAAGGGCATCACGCGGCACGTGAGCGAGTGGAGCGACCAGGTCGACTGGTATCGCGTGCTAGCGGGGGCGCAGGAGGGCAAGGATGTCGGCAAGGCCATCGAACGGGAGCTGCTCCAGGACAGCCAAAACAATCTGTTGAAGACGCTATTCGCCCGGGAAATTCAGCGTTTCACGCCGTTCGTCTGGTTGACGGAAGAGGTCGCCAAACACATCGATCTGCAGTTTGGCGACACTTGGGACGGGGTGCTGTACCACTTCCATCCGATCCATTTTCTGCAGTGGATCACGTTCGAGACGACGCGGACCCAAGGTAAAGTCTTCACCAAGATGAACAAAGCCGACATCACCAAGGAGCGGCGCAAGTATCGAAAAGAGCAGGACCGAATCCGTACGGAAGCGCGCGGCAAGATCGATCCTGACCTGCTGGAAGACGACCACGGCGACGCGTTTATTGTGGACGAGATCGATGAGCTCGCCGATCCAACCAGCGTGCTTGAGGATCTGTGGGAGGCTGGTGATTTCCCTGATGAATGGGAACGCCGAGACTAGGGCCACGACACCATTCAGCCGACACCGCCGAGCCGGCAGCATGCACAGCCGAGAGCCCCGCGCCGACCTGACAACCCGTCACGCACACCAGGAAGTACGATCATGAGCAACGACACACGCGTCGCGTTCTATCCGGGGTCGTTCGATCCCATCACGAACGGCCACGTCAATATCGTGCAGCGCGGGCTGAAGATCTTCGATCGCGTCATCATCGCCCTCGCTCAGAACGCCGACAAATCGGCGTTGTTCTCGCTGGAGGAGCGACAGGCGATGATCCGGGAGGTCTTCCAGGACCAGCCGGAGGTCGAGGTCGTGGTGTTCACCGGGCTCATGGTCAAGGCCGCTGAGAGCGCCGGCGCGCCGGTCGTGCTGCGCGGCCTGCGCGGGGTGACGGACTTCGAATACGAGTTCCAGCTCGCCACGATGAACAAGCGACTGCTGCCAGAGCTAGAGACGGTCTTTCTGATGACGGAACGCGACAACTTCCACGTCTCGTCGAAGTTGGTGCGCGAGGTGGCGAGCTTGGGAGGCGACGTGAGCGGTCTAGTGCCGGCGCTGGTCGACCGAGCGCTGAAGCGTCGATTTGGCGCCTAGGCCACAGGTCGCCGCCATTTCGCGACGACCCAGCACCGCGGCGACCCAGCGCCGCGACGACCCAGCACCGCAGCGACCTAGAATGGCCGCCGGACCGCGCTCTTCACGATGCGCTCGACGAACGAATTGCGGAACTTAATGGCCTGGTACTGGAAGTCGGACCGCGCCAACACGAAGAAGACCGCGGGCTTGAAGATCCGACCCTCGATCTCTGCGACGCCAAGGTCGGTTGCGCCGCCGGAGCTGCCACTGGCGTACTGGTCGACTTTGATCCGGTTCTTACCACGAGCGCTCGCCTTCTTGGCATGGGCTTCCGTGGGCGTGAAGGACATCACCATGACCAAAGCGGCGAGGCCGAGAAAGAACGCTACGAGCGGGCGTGGCAGGGTCATGGTGGGCTCCTTCTAGCTCAAGCCTTGCCGGGTGGCGGAGGCGGGGGGGCTTCGTCACCGCCCGGAGGCGGCGGTAGGGGTGCGCCGCCGTCCGGCGGCGCTGGCGCAGGGGCCGGGTCGGGCTTCTTCTCGCCCGAGGTGCCGCCACCAGGACGAGGCGGACCTGTCGTCGGCGGCGCCGGGGCTGCGTCGGGAGCAGGCGGTGCTGAATC
>CALGHC010000392.1 GCA_937915965.1 uncultured Myxococcales bacterium | reverse complement strand
AACTCTGAGGCCCGAACTCTGAGGCCCGAACTCTGAGGCCCGAACTCTGAGGCCCTCTGTCTACCAGGTCACGATCTCGTCGTAGGCTTCCGGACGCCGATCCCGGTAGAACTGCCAGGTCTGGCGGACCTCGTCGATGAGATCGAAGTCGCAGTCGGCGATGACCAGCTCGTCGTTGTCCTCGCTGGCCTTGGCGAGGAACTGGCCACGCGGGTTCACGAAGTAGCTGGTGCCATAGAACTTGCCGATGTTCCAGGGCGCCTCGGTGCCGACGCGGTTGATGGCGCCGACGAAGTAGGCGTTGGCGACGGCGGCGGCGGGCTGCTCGAGCTCCCAGAGGTACTGGGAGAGCCCGGCGACCGTGGCGGACGGGTTGAAGACGATCTCTGCGCCGTTGAGGCCCAGGCAGCGCCAGCCCTCGGGGAAGTGGCGGTCGTAGCAGATGTAGACGCCGACCTTGCCGTAGCGAGTGTCGAAGACGGGGTAGCCGCCGTCGCCGGGCTTGAAGAAGTACTTCTCCCAGAAGCCGTTGGTCTGGGGAATGTGCTGCTTGCGGTACTTGCCCAGGTACGTGCCGTCGGCGTCAATGACGGCGGCGGTGTTGTAGTAGACGCCGCGCATCGCCTCTTCGTAGAGCGGCACGACGATGACCATCTCGTACTTCTTGGCGTACTCCTGCATCAGCTCGGTGGTCGGGCCTGGGACCGGCTCGGCGGCGCCGTACCAGCGGGTCGACTGGCTGGGGCAGAAGTACGGGCCGTTGAAGATCTCCTGCAGACAGAGGATCTGCACGCCCTTCTTGCCGGCCTCATCGATGAAGGCGAGGTGCTTGTCGAGCATGGCCTTCTGAATGTCGGCGACTGGCGCGCTCTCGTCGTTGAGGGGGTTGCTGCACTGGATCAGTCCACAGCGGATGGGTTTGCTCATCGAGGATCCTCCTGCTTGGGGCCGGGCCGCCCGAAAGGCGCGTGGTGTGACCGGAAGGACCACACGCGGCGCGGTCTGACCGCGTCGGGGCGGCAGTGTCGTTGCAAGCGGCGTGGAGTGTCAAACGGGTGCGGCGGGGCGAGGTTGGCGGGGAGGCGCCCAGCTGGCGTCGGGCAGCGCTTGCGTGGATTGGCGGCGGGCGTCCGTGCGGTTGCGCGCGGGGGCTTGTGTGCCAAGCTCGCGGCTAGCACGCGCCTCGCCGCAATGCGTGCCAAGCAGGATGCTTATGCCCTTCGTTCCCGGTGTTCCCAGTGTTCCCGGTGTTCCCAGTGTTCCCAGTATTCCCAGTGTTCCCAGTGTTCCCAGTGTTCCCAGTATTCCCAGTGTTCCCAGTGTTCCCAGTGCTCCCGGTGTTCCCGGTGTTCCCGGTGCTCCCGGTGCTCCCGGTGTTCCCGGCGATCCGGGCGACCCGGGCAGATCGTTGCCTCAGCTGCGCAGCCTCACGCTGCTAGAGCTCGACCTGCAGGACGAGTCTTCATTTCGGCATGTCGCGCTCTACGCCGATCTCAAAGCGCGGCTGGTCCGAGACGGCTACCGCGTGCAAGTCCTGCCCACGCACGCGCAGCGGTGGGACCACGCGCTGCTCCTCAATCTGGCATTTTGGGACGCCCGCGGCGGCGGCGACACGCTGGTCGATGAGGGCTTGCCCGCCGATGTGGTGTGCCACATGGCCTGGCACCACCTCGCCGCGGCGGCACTAGGCGACGGCGACCAGCCGCTGGCGGCGCATGCCATGCTGCTCGGCGAAGCGATCGCCAGCGCCTTCGACATCTATCTGATCGGCCGCCTGATCGGCCACGCGCCCGACAGCGACTTCCTACAGACCCAGCTGCCGGCCATGGCCGAGGTCGCCGAGTCGGCCGACGTGAGCGCCGGCGCGTTTGTGGCGCTAATGGAGACGGTGCGCGCGGATCCCGAGCAAGCCTTCGAGGACTTGCGCTGCCTGCTGTTCGATGTATCGACGGAGCTGCTGGCGGCGACGAGCCCAGACGAGGCGCTCGCAGCGCTGCTGCGTCACGAAGACAATCGCTTCGCCTGTCTGCTGCATCATTTCGAGCTGGCGAGTTGGCTGCAACACGCCCGCGCCGCGCCGACCAACGGTTCTTCGGAGACGGCTGCGGGGCTGGACGCGACCTTGCGTCAGCAGGCGGTTTCGCTCAATTGGCTCGCCGAGACCTGGCTGGGCCGGGCGACCTGCCCGGCCACGTAGAGCACCCCGCCCGGCCACGTCGAGAAACGACCACGCAGAGAACGACCGTGACGAGTTGGATGGGCGACCGCCATGGCGAGAGCCGCGCGGCACGATGCGCGGCAGGGCACAGTCACCGTGATTGCGCTTCGTCGCCGCATCGGGCCAAACTGCGGATGGCCCCGACGACACGCGGCCGCCCAGCGGAGCGCAGATGAGCGAAATCCAATCCAAACGCCGACGGCAGCGGCGCACGACCGAGGATTTCATCGAGCGCGCCAGCGCCGACGACCCGCGCTTTGGCGCGATCCTCACCATCGCCAACGCGCTGTCGACCCGCCTGACCAGCGACGAGCTGCTGCAGGTCATCATGGAGCAGCTCACCCGGCTGCTCGACGCCGAAAGATCCACCCTCTTTCTGCGCTCCGACCAGGGTGGGGAGCTGTGGTCGAAGGTCTCGCTGGGCAATCGCCGCGAGGAGATTCGCGTCGCCATTGGCGAAGGTCTATCGGGTTGGGTCGCGGCAACCGGGCGCACCGTCAACGTCAAGGACGCCTACCTCGATCCGCGCTTTGACGCCCGCTGGGACGAGCGCATCGGCTACCGCACCACGTCGATGATCTGCCAGCCAGTTACCGACCGCGACGGCGAGCTCATCGGTGTCGCCCAGGTGCTCAACAAGCGTGCGGGCTACTTCAGCGTCGAAGACGAGATGATGTTGCGCACCATCATGGCGCTCGCGGCGATCTCGATCGTCAACACCAACCTCTACAACGCCCTGCTGTCGCGCCAGATCGAGGTGACCGACGCCCGCCAGCGAGTCGAGGCGAAGCTGCGCGAGATCGACCTCTTGTACATGATCGAGCGCGACCTCAATGACGCCTCGGACCTCGACACGGTGATCGCTCAGCTGCTCGATCGCATCATGAGCGCGGTGCCCGTGGTCGCCGCGCAGATCGCGCTGCGCACGCCAGTTGGCGGCATGGTGATCCATCGCCTCGCCGGCGCAGACGCCCTCGAAGTGCGGCCGGTCGACACGCCCGTCGGCCTCTCGGGCCAGGTGATCGCGACCGGTCTGCCGCTCGATCTGTCGACACTCAAGCCCAAGCAGCGCGACCGCCTCGCCGCCGAGGAGGGCCTCGAAGGGCTGGCGGGCTCCGGCCTGCTGCTGCCCATCGAGATCGACGGCCGACCGGTCGGCGCGCTGGGGGTGTTCGGCCGGGCCAGCGGAGCGACCCGCTGGGATGAAGCAGACGGCCAGGTGATCGCGCTCATCGGTCAGCAGGTGTCGCGGGCGATCGGCGGGCGACTCGAGCGCGATCGCGTCGAGCGCGAAGACCGCCTCAGTCTGATCGGCCGGACGCTTGCCGGCATCCTGCACGACTTCAAGACGCCGATGACGATCGCCTCGGGCTACGTCCAGATGATGGAGAATACGGAAGATCCGAAGAGACGCGCCGAGTTGTCGCGATCGGTCCAGACCCAGCTCGAACGGGTCACGCAGATGTCCGGAGAGGTCCTGGCCTTCGCCCGCGGCGAGAGCGATCTCTTTGTGCGCAAGGTGCTGATGAACCACTTCGCCGACGAGGCCGCCGAGCTGATGGGCGAGATCTTCCGCGATACCGGCGTCGAGGTCGCGGTCGAAGCCGGCTACCGCGGAATAGCCCTGATCGACAGCATCAAGCTGCTGCGGGTCGTCCAGAACCTCGCGCGCAACGCCCGTGACGCGATGATCGACGCAGATACCGGCACCGGCGCCGGACGGGTCTCGCTCTCGATCAGCCAATGTACCGACGACGGCGCCGACGACCTTTTGCTGACCTTTGCCGACAGCGGCGGCGGCGTACCCACCGAGTTTCGCCACCGCATGTTTGAAGCCTTCGCGACGAGCGGCAAGAAGGGCGGAACCGGCCTGGGCCTGGCGATGGTCAGGCAGTTCGCGGCGGCGCATGGCGGACAGGTTACCTACCGAGACACGCCGGGGGGCGGCGCCACCTTCGCGCTGCGGATTCGGCGGGATATCGGCTCGACCGGGCGGCGTCCGGCGCTCGACGAGGCCGATCCGCACGGCACGCCGGCGCCGTCGTAGACCGACCTGCGTTGACCTGCGTAGACCTGTGTAGACCCGCGTAGACCGGGGCATTCCGCCTGGTGCAACAAAGCAAATGCCAAGAACTTGACGCCGATCGGCGCCCACCCATGCTGCTGTGCGTGCCAATACCCGCGACCTGGTCCGCGCCAACGAGGCGGACCCGACCGGAGCGGGTGTTCAGGTCGCTGGAGCGCCGATGTCCGGCCCACCCACCCGCAGCACCAGCGGCCCGCCCGCCGACGCCGCCGACCAGGTCGGCCGCACCGAATCCTATCGCTCCGTTGCCGAGGCGCCCACCAGGGTCGAGAGCTTCGCCAATGCCGGGAGGACCCGGAGTGAGTCGCCCGAGCTGGCCGAACTGGCCGAGCTGGCCGACGTTGCCATGCAGGCCGCTGAGATCGGGACGCCTGCCTCCGCCGCGAACCGCCCCACACGCATCGACCGCCTTCGCCGTGTCCCGGCCGACGCGCGCCGCTGGGTCGAGACAGTGCGCGTGCGGGCGAGGCGACGCTGGACCGAGCGCGTCGTCGACCGCATCGCCCTCTCCGTCATCGTCGCGCTGATTGGTGGCGTGATCGGCCGCGCAGCGCTGATCGACTGCCCGGTACGCGACCACAGCGGCGAGATCGCGCGCCTCGAGCAGCAGCTGATCGAAGAGCAGGCGCGCGGTGAGCGTCTCAGCCGCCATCTGCGCTCGTTGGACGCCCGCCCCGAGGTCCGTGAACACGCGATCCGCAGCGAGCTCGGAATGCTGCGCAAGGGCGAGCGGTTCGTGGTCTTCGAGTAGCGGCACCGTCACGGCCCTGCCCCCTGTGAGGAGACCGATATGAGCGCCCGATTCGATGCCGCATGCGCCCGTTTTGATGCCAGCCACGCGGGTGACCCACGAAAGCTCGGCGAGGGCGAGGCCGCCGAGCCGCGCGCGATCGCCTACCACCGCCTGGTCGCTGCCTGGGTCGACCGCCTCGACCCCGCCGCCAGCGAGTCACTGCGCCTCGCTGCGCGCAGCCAGCACATCGAGCGCTGGACCCTGGCGCGAGACGGCTTCGACAAGGGCCGACGCGGCTACCTCAAGTGGCGCGTCGCTTGCGGCGAGATGCACGCAGACCGAGCCGCCGCGATCCTCGCGGAGGTCGGTTACGAACAGGAGGCCATCGACCGGGTCCGTGATCTGCTGCGCAAGCGGCGCCTCGGCCACGATGCCGAGGTACAGACCCTGGAGGACGCCGCCTGCCTCACCTTCCTGGAGGCCGACTTCGTCGCCTTCGCGCGGCGCCACGACGAAGCCCAGGTGATCGACATCCTGCGCAAGACCTGGGCGAAGATGTCGCCCGCCGGCCATGACGCGGCCCTGGAGTTGGCTTCTACTCTGCCGGATGCGGCGCGCAAGCTCGTCGAGCGGGCGCTCGCCGGCGACTGAGCGGCAACACGCGGTGCCGGGGCTTGCGACGGCTTGCGACGGCTTGCGGCGGCTTGCGACGGCTCGCGACCGCTTGCGACCGCCGCCGCCGTCGCGCCCGCCTTCGCCCGTCCACCTTCCCAAAAACACGCCTGTGTCGTATGAGGGGCGGCGCGCGCCACCCCCTGGCGCAACCACGAAACGCCAACCAGACGCGGAGGAAGTCATGAAACTCAACAAGGACATCGTCATCGTCGCGGGCAAGCGAACGCCATTTGGCGCATTCGGCGGATCGCTCGAGAGCCTCACCGCCACCGATCTCGGCGTCGAAGCCGCCAACGCGGCGCTGCAGTCGGCCGGCGTCTCCCCCGCCGCGGTCGACGCGGTCTTTTTCGGCAACGTGTTGCAGACCTCGGCCGACGCCATCTACCTGGGCCGCCACGTCGGCCTGCGGGCAGGCTGCGGAGTCGAGGTGCCCGCGCTGACGCTCAACCGCTTGTGCGGCTCGGGCTTCGAGGCGATCGCCCAGGCCGCCGCGGCGATCGAGCTGGGCAGCGCAGAGGTCTGCCTGGCGGGCGGCACCGAGAGCATGTCGCAGGCGCCCCACGTGGTACGCGGCGCGCGCAAGGGCCTGAAGTTCGGCATGCCAGCGCCATTCGAGGACACGCTGTGGACCTGCCTGACCGACACCTACACCGGGATGGCCATGGCCAACACGGCCGAGAAGCTCGCACGCGACCACGACATCAGCCGTGAGGCCTGCGACGAGTTCGCCCTGGGCAGCCAGGCCCGCTACGCCGCAGCCAAAGCTCGCGGCATCTTTGCCGAGGAGATCGGGCCTGTGGTCCTGAAGTCACGGCGCGGCGACACGGTCATCGAGAACGACGAGCACCCGCGCGAGGCGACCATCGAGGGGCTCGCGAAGCTGCGCGCGGTCTTCGAGAAGGACGGCAGGGTCACCGCCGGCAACGCGTCGGGCATCGTCGACGGCGCCGCCGCGGTGATCGTGACGACCCGCGAGCGCGCTCGCGCCGAGGGCTGGCCGGTCCTGGCCCGCATCGCCTCGTACGCTGCGGTCGGCTGTGACCCGACCGTCATGGGCATCGGCCCGGTGCCGGCGATCCGCAAGGCCCTCGCCGACGCCGGCCGGACGCTGGCCGAGATGGATCTTGTCGAGGTCAATGAGGCCTTCGCGCCGCAGTATCTCGCCGTGGAGAAGGTCCTGGGCCTCGATCGCGAGCGTACCAACGTCAACGGCGGCGCCATCGCTGTCGGTCACCCGCTGGCCGCCTCCGGCACGCGAATCACCCTGCATCTCGCCCTTGAGATGATTCGGCGCGACGCCGCCTGGGCAATTGGCAGCGCGTGCATCGGCGGCGGTCAAGGCATGGCGATCCTGCTTGGAAGGCCGTAACCATGGCGAAACGCCCCTCAGTGCGCCCCCCGGCGCCGACCCGCCCCGAGACATTGCGACTGCTGCCCGTCGGCGGACTCGGCTCGATCGGCATGAACGCTATGCTGATCGGCTATGGCGACGACTGGGTCCTGCTCGACTGCGGGGTCATGTTCCCCGACGCCGGCGAACCGGGCATGGAGCTGGTGCTGCCCTCGATCGACCTGCTCGAGGGCTTCCGCGACCGGCTGCGCGCGATCGTCATCACCCACGGCCACGAGGACCACATCGGCGCGGTGCCCTACGTCGTGGAGCGGTTCCCGGTGCCGATTCACGCCACCCGCTTCACCTGCGGCCTGCTGCGTCACAAGCTCGCCGAGCGCGGCCTCACCGACAAGGTGGAGCTGTCGACGGTTGCGCCCGGTGACCAGCTCAAGATCGGCCCGTTCGAGTTCAACTTCCTGCGCGTGACCCACTCGATCCCGGACTGCGTCTCGCTGGTCATTCGCACCCCGATCGGCAACGTGCTCTTCACCGGCGACTTCAAGATCGAGGCCGGCCTGCGCGATGGCGCCGTCTTTGACGAGGCCGGCTTCCGAGCGCTGGGCAAGGAAGGCGTTCTGCTGATGATGAGCGACTCGACCAACGCCGAGGTGCCAGGCTGGTCGCGCGCTGAGAGCGTGGTCCAGATCGCCCTCAAGGAGCGGGTCGCGGAGTGCAAGGGCCGGATCATCGTCGGCCTGTTCTCGTCGAACCTGTATCGCGTCCACAGTGTCGTCGAAGCCGCCCGAGCCGCCGGTCGCTACGTCGCCATGCTCGGTCTGTCGATGCACCGCTACACGCGTGTCGCCGACGAGTGCACCGACATGCCGTTCGATCGGAATGACTTCATTGATATTGAAGACATCGATCTGTACGACGACGACGAGATCGTGATCATCGCGACCGGTTCGCAGGGCGAGAGCCGCGCGGCCCTGTCGCGTATGGCCCGTGGAATCCACCCACACGTGACCGTCCGCGAGGGCGACACGTTGATCCTCAGTTCGCGGATGATCCCGGGCAACGAGCGGGTCATTCATCGGATGATGGGGGCCTTCTCGCGCAGCGGGGTCGACGTCATCCACCAGGCCGCCCACCGCGAGATCCACGGCTCGGGGCACGCGTATCAGGAGGAGCTCGAGGCGCTGCTGTCCTGGGTCCAGCCACGCTTCTTTGTCCCGGTGCACGGCGAGCCCTCGTTCCTGCGGCGCCACGCCAGCCTGGCGCGCAAGCACGGTGTCGAGCAGACCCTGGTGATCGAGAACGGCCAGATAGCCGAGGTCGACGTCAACGGCGTGCGGGTCGTCGATGAGGTCGATTGCACGCCCTGGTATGTCGACGGCACGCTGGTGGGCGACGCCCGCCGCTTTGATCTCAAGGGTCGGGTCGAGATGGCCTGGAACGGCACCATCGGCGTCTCGGCGCTGGTCTGGCCGGGCACCAAGGGCCGCTTCGACGGCAGCTGCCAGGTACGCGCGCGCGGCCTCTTTACCGACGATGGCGCGTCGGTGACCGAGCTCGAGAAGCTGGCAGTCGAGCGGCTGCGTAGCTTCGCGACCACCGTGCCGCTCGACGAGATCGAGCGCCAACTCGCCGCTGAGTGCCGGCGATTCTTCCGGCGCAGCACGGGACATCGACCGATTGTCCTGGCGATGGTTCACGCGGGCAGCGCGGGCGGAGACCAGAAACGTGGCTGAACCGAGCAAACCCGCCCCGAAGCCCCGCGGCGGCGCGGCGACCGGTAGCCGTGGCCCGCGCCGCGTAACGATCGCCGACGCCACCTTCACGACCTCGATCGATGCTCCGGACGGACACCCCGAGGGTCCTCCCGAGATCGCCATCGCCGGCCGCTCGAACGTGGGCAAGTCCTCTCTGATCAACGCCGTCTGCGTGCGACGCGCGCTGGCCAGGACCAGCCGCACGCCGGGACGTACCCAGCGTGTGAACCTCTTTGACATGCGCCTCATCCCGGGCGGCGAGCTGCGCCTGGTCGACCTGCCCGGCTACGGACATGCCCGCGTGCCGCGCGCGGTCCGCGATACATTCGGACCGATGATCGAGCGCTACCTGCTCGGCCGACGCTCTCTGCGCGCCGTCGCCCTCCTGGTCGACGCCCGCCGCGACCCCGACGAGGACTCGATCAACTTCGCGCTGTGGCTCAACGCCCAGGGCCTGCACGTCGAGGTCATCGTCACAAAGGTCGACAAGGTGCCCCGCAACCGCCGCGCCGCCATGCTTGAAGGGCTGCGAGTCGCCTTCTCGCTGGCCAAGCGACCGATCGCGACCAGCGCCAGCACCAGCGAGGGCATCGACGAGCTGCGCCGCAAAATAGGCCAGATCGCGGCCCGCCCGGAGCGCGCCCACCTCGACGCGGTACCGAAGTGAGTGACGAACGCGAGCCTGTGGAGATCCGCAGACTTAGCGATGCTGATCTGCCAGCCTGGGTGGCACTGCAGGTCGACGCCAGCCCCGATGGCTTCAGCGAACGCTCGCTGGCGCGCGAGTTCCGCGTCCCGGTTTCGCGACGCTGGGGGGCGTTCTCGGCAGGACGACTCGTCGGCTCGCTGATCGGCTGGCAGGTGATCGACGAGCTGCAGATCATCCAGGTCGTCGTCGCGGCGGCGGCGCGCAGGCAGGGAATCGGCCGAAGCCTGATGGAAGCGGCGACGGCGACAAGCCGGGACGAGGGCGGCGAGTGTCTGACCCTTGAGGTGCGCGCCGGCAACGAGGCCGCTATCGCGCTGTATCGCGCGCTCGGTTTCGAGGCGCACGGCCAGCGACGCGGCTTCTACAGCGACGGCGAGGACGCGGTGTGGATGCGTTTGGTGATCGCCGAAGACGATCCGCCCGACTCGCCGATCTAGACGCACAACGGCGCCCGCGTGGACGTCGACGCCGAAGTCGTCGGCCGACGACGACGCGCACGCGCCCATCAGCGACCTCGGCTTGCACGGCCCTGCTGTTTGCGCTACCCGGCTGTATGGATTCGGCGCAGACCAGTCGCGCGCCGCAGCGGGACACGACGCCGACCCGACGCATGCCGCGGCGGGGCGCGACGTCGCGAGACGAGAGACATGGCCCTGAAATCCGGCATCTACGCGATCCTCGACATCGATCGCCTCGCGGCAGCCGCGGCGGTGGACGAGGACGACGACGTGCGCAGCCAGGATGCCGAGATCAACCACGTGCTCGCCTATGCCAGGGCCGCCGTCTTCGCCGACGCGTGCGCGCTGCAGCTGCGCGCCAAGCAGGTGCCAGCGACGAGCCTCTTTCTGCGCCGCCTGTATGCGGCGGTCCTCGACGAGGTCGGTCACAGCGTCGCCGTCGTGATGAACGATCACCTCGCCGCCGCCGAAGCTTTCGCTGGCCGCGAGGGGGTCGGCCTGCACCTGGGCCAAGACGACCTGTCGCCAGTGACCGCCCGCCACCACCTCGCCGCCGCACTGCTTGGTTGGTCGACGCACGGCGCCGATCAGGTCGCCGCCGCTCAGGGGATGCCGCTCGACTACATCGGATTCGGCCCGGTTCGTTCGACAGCCTCAAAGACCGCGGTCGAACCGACGACCGGATTCGACGCCCTCAGCGCGGCGTGTGCGGCGAGCGCCATCCCGGTCGTCGCTATCGGTGGCCTGGGTCCCGACGACGTGGCGGCCGTACGCGCCGCGGGCGCGCAGGCGATGGCCGTGATCGGTGGCTGGCTGGGTCCACAGGACGCGCCCTGGTCGCCCTCGCGGGCCGCCGACGCGCTCGCCGCGATGGTCGCCACCTGGGGCGTCGGTGTAGATCGATGAGCGACGCCGCAGCGACCGGGCGGCCGGACGAGACCTGGACCATCAAACGGGTACTCGACTGGACCCGTGGCTATCTCGAGAAGTGCGGATCGACGTCTGCGCGCGTCGACTCCGAGCTCCTGCTCGCGGCCGCGCTCGACCTACCCCGCCTCCAACTCTACCTCGCCTTCGACAAGCCGCTCGCCGACGCCGAGCTGGCAGCCTACCGCCGGCTGATCCGCCGCAGAGCGCGCCGCGAGCCGGTCGCCTACATCCTGGGACAGCGCGGCTTTCACGCCATCGACGTCGAGGTGACCCCCGAGGTGCTCATTCCACGCCCCGAGACCGAGCGTCTGGTCGACCTGGCCGTCGCCTTTCTGGGCGCTGCCGACGCCCCTGAGGGCGATGTCCTCGATCTCTGCACCGGCAGCGGCGCGATCGCCCTCGCCATCGCCACCGAATGCGACAGCCAAGGGCGACCACGCAGCGTCCTCGCTACGGACTGCAGCGCCGGGGCAGTGGCGGTCGCCCGCCGCAACCGCGACGCCCTCGGCCTCGGCTCGGTCCACTTCGCCGTCGGCGACCTCTTCGCCGCGGTCGACGCCGACCGCCGATTCGCCGCCATCGTCTGCAATCCGCCCTATGTGCGCAGCGAAGACTGGGCCCGCCTCGACGCCGACGTGCGCGACCACGAGCCGCGCCTCGCCCTCGACGGCGGCGCTGACGGCCTCGACCTGGTTCGGCGCATCGCGGTCACCGCCCGGCAGTTTCTCGTCGACGACGGTCTCATCGCGCTTGAGGTCGGTAGCCGAGTCCAGGCCGAGGCGACGTGTCGCCTGATCGGCGAGCGTGGTTTTGCCGAAGCCACCGTCGAGGTTCTGGGACCCGGCCCGACCTGCACGGTCGCCGCCAAAGCAAGCGCCTGACCTCGCGCTGAGCGGCACTTGTTCGACAGTGCGTCTAGCTGTCGCCGCCGATCACGACGGATCCAGGCGGGCTGACCAGATGATCTGGCAGGTCGTCGGGCGCGTGGGCGAGCCGGCTGATCCGACCGTCGTCGGCCAACCACAGCGTCCACCAGCCGCCATTGACGAATTCGTCTATCTCCAAACGATAGCGCGCCCGCCAGCCGGCATCGACCGCGGCGATCGCCCCATCGAGCCAGAACCGCGTCTGCGCGGGCGCGCGGGCGCTCCACGTCGCCACCTCGCGGCCACCGCAGAGCGTCGCGGTCACGGTTCCGCGGGCGGCGTGAAAGCCGTGCAGCTCGACGACCACCGAGTCGGAGCATGCGGCGGCGACGGCAGCGTCGAGAGCGTCGCCGCCCTCGCGGGTGGCGAGCGCGGCGAGCCATCGGTCGAACGCGGCGTGGACAGCGGCAGGAATGCCTGTATTCAGGGTACCACTGCCTCCTCTGCTCGAATTCATGGCATTCCAACGCAGCGGCCGTGTTCGCAATGGGGTGCGAGCGGCGCCTTCTTCTTCAGCAGCCGTCCCTGGTTGATGTAGAACGTGCGGCTCTCGCAGTCGGCGTCGGCGCTGCATGCACACAGCAGCAGCTCGGGTGCATCAAAGCAAAGCCAAGACGACGCGCAGGTCCGCCTGCTCGCGCCGCCGCAGGCCGTCAACTCGTCGTCGACAGGTTCGCAGATCGCGCCGTTGCCAAACGACCCGACCGCGGTGCAAGCCGGCGGCGTAACGCTCGGCGGCGGCCCAGACTGCGTCGGTTCCGGACAGCCGACGAGGCACACCACCGCTGCGAACCATGCGAAGCGCAGCAGCAACTGAGCCGCAGCCTGCCCACTGAGGCGGCTGGCGGTGCGGGCCGAGAGCCAGGGCGACCGACGACTCTGGCTCATAGCGACTGCATCCCATAGCGGAAGAGGCGAATGCCGTCGCAGACCGCGTACTCGCCGACGTCGTGCACGGCGATGCCGATCAAGTCCGTGGTGAGCGTCGAGATCGCGTCGACGACGCCGGGGGGGGATTTGATGTCGACGACGGCCCAGGACTTGCCGTCCCAACGTCGCAGCTGCCCCTTCAAGCCGGCCACCCAGACCGCATCGCTGGCGGTGCCGGCAACGGCTGAGAAGCCGAGGTTCCACTTGACGTCCTCGTCTTGGACGAAGGCTTCGCCGTCGAAGTGGGCTACGTAGTCGTCGAGCGCGCCGCCGACGACGAAAGCGGCGGCCGTGGCGCCACCGCCGGTCGCCCACAGGTCGCGCGCTGCGATCGGCAGGGCATGACCGGTCCAGCCCCCCGCCGTGGCGCCGCTGCCGCGCAGGACCACGCCGGCGTGCTTGAGGCCCGGCGATGCGGCGAGCCAGACGTCGCCGTCGGCGGCGGCCTTGACGGCGACAAACTCAGCCTTGCCCGGCAACGGGCCAGAGTCACCGTCCGTGACGGAGACGGCGACTGGCGCCCAGACCTCGCCGTCGTAGTGCCACGCCCGCTGGGAGGGCTCGCTCGAACCACCGACCGCCCAGATGTCAGTCGCAGTTCGCCCCGAGATGTCCTCAAAGCGCACCGCTGGTGTGGGTGGGATCTCGCCGGCCTGCGACCACGTGGTGCCGTCCCAGACCACCAACGAGCTGCCCGTACCGCCGGCGACGATGGTGCCGTCGTCGGCCACCCAGACCGCGCGTAGATCAGCTGCGCCGACGTTGGTCGGCGAACGATCGCTGAACACCGCGCCGTCAAAGTAGAAGACCGTCGCCCCGTCCCCGACCAGGACATAGTGGCCGACCTTGCCGGGCACCGCCGCGACCGCGCGCAGAGTCGCGATGGTCGGTACGGGCCAGGACACCCACATCTCGACCAGGTTGGTCGTGTCCTCGGAGGCGGATGCGTCCGCTGCGACGTCGGCGCCATCCAGAGCGCCGGTGTCGGCGTCCGGGAGCGGGTCGTTGGTGTCGTCCGGACTGCAGGCCGTCACCAGCGCAGCGCCTACGACGAGCTGCGAGGCGATGAACGCGGCCGCGAAGGCACCGGCGGCCGCGCCAATTCGGTGGTCTGGTGTCATGATCTCCCTCGGTGCAGCGACATCTGCGATTCCATCCACGACAGCGTAGCCGAAACCGATGGGTGGCGCACCTGCGTGGGGGGTGCCATGACCCCACCCGCAGCCAGGCACGGGGGCACTTGCTTGCCGCTGTCGGGACGGGATCGTAGCTTCAATCTCGCCAGCCGCGGCGGCGACGGAGAACGACATGCCAGATCTCGATACCAAACCCAAAGACGACAAGAAGAAGAAGCCCGTCGAAAAGCGCGATCTCGCCGATCCGAAGTTGCGCGAGAAGCACCAGGGCGAAGAGTGGGGCTACTACAAGGCCGGCGACGACAAGCGCAACAAGCTGTTTCACTACGGCGTGAAGGCCAGCGACGTAGTCCAGGGAGCGGTCGCCGACTGCTATTTCGTCGCTGCGCTGTCTGCCGTCGCCAACAAGCACCCCGAGCTCATCAAGCAG
>CALGHC010000391.1 GCA_937915965.1 uncultured Myxococcales bacterium | reverse complement strand
GTCTGCCCAAGGAGGGCACGTGCGCCTTCGTCGCGGTCGCCGACGACGAGCCATGCCAGGACGGCAGCGACTGCACCGGCCAGGACGCGTGCAAGGGCGGCATCTGCGCCGCCGGCGTCAACGTCTGCGCGTGCCTCAATGACGCGGAGTGTGCGCCCTACGACGACGGCAACCAGTGCAACGGCGTGTGGCGCTGCGTGGGCAACGCCCAGGGCAAGGGTTGCGTATTCGATCCGGTCCCTCAGGCCTGCCCACAACCTCAGAGCCCCTGTCAGGTGGCCCTCTGCATCCCGCTTAGCGGTGCGTGCACGGTCACCAGCACCAACGAGGGCGGCGTCTGCGACGACGGCGACGCTTGCAGCGCCGGCGACGCGTGCAGTGACGGGGCGTGCGAGCCGGCCGGCCAGCCTGATTGCGACGATGGCAACGCGTGCACGACCGACTCCTGCGACGCGTTGCAGGGGTGTCAGAACAGCGCGCTGGACGACGGCGCGGTCTGCAGCGACGCCGTTGTCTGTTCTCTGGGCGACGCCTGCAAGGCCGGCGCGTGCACGGCAGGCGTCGCGACCCTCTTCGACAAGATCACTCACGGCAGCGCGGCCGTCGAGTACGGTCGCCGTCTCCTGTGGCTGCCATCGGGCGAGATCGTCACGGTCGGCTGGACCCAGGGGCCGGTTGACTTCAACACTGCGCGCACCCAGGTGCTGAAGTTCGACCCGGCGGGCAAGCTGCTGGCGGCCTACGACGACGACAAGGGTCAGAAGAGCCCCGCGTGGGCCCTGGTTCCACACCCCGAAGGCGGCTTCGCCGTCATCAGCGAGTTCGGTTCCGATCCGGGTCACGAGGGCCGACTGCTGCACCTGTCGGCAGACCTCGCCTTTGTCGATCACGGCCTGACCTCGGGGCTGAAGGGCTACCACCTCGACGTGCAGGGCACGGACGCTGGCTTCGTCGCGGCCGGCTGGACCGACGCGGGCGCCGACCGCGACCTGGTGCTGGTGTGGACGGGCCTCGCGGGTGACGTCAAGAAGCAGAAGGTCTTTGTCGAGGCGGGCGCACAAGAGCCGACCCGCTTCGTCGCCGCGCCCGATGGCACGTTAGCGCTCGCCATGCGCACCCTGGGCCACCACGCGGTCCTGAGTCGCCACAAAGCCGACGGCGAGCCGCTGTGCACGGTCGTACCCGGCTCGGCGGCCCTTGAGAGCTCGCTATCTGGCCTTGTCCGCACCCAGAACGGCGACTTCGTCAGCGTCGGCTACGTCGTCCCTGCGGGCGGCGAGCCGCAGGGCTGGTTTGTACGCTGGGGGGCGGACTGCAGCGTGAAGATCGACGCGCGCCTTGGAGGCGACGGCGCCGAGTACCTCGACGGCGTGGCCGAGCTGCCCGACGGCAGCTTCATCGCCGCAGGCACAGCCACAAACGTCGGCCAACCGGCGTCGGACGGCTGGCTGGTGCGCCTCACGGCCGACGGTTCCTTGCTGGCCGAGGCCACCGTCGGCGGCGGCGCAGCCGACAGCTTCAGCGACATCGCCTGGCGCGATGGGCTCGGTTTCGCCGCGGTGGGCAGCACCGAGTCGTACGGCAGCGGCGCGCTCGACACCTGGCTGGTCCGTGGCGACGCCTTCCTCAACGCCAGCTGCAGCAGCGCGGGCGGCTGCATCGAGAAGACGAGCGACGCCTGCGCCGACGGCGATCCGTGCACCCTCGACCACTGCAACGCTGTGAAGTCGTGCTACTACCCGGACGCACCTGCGGCGACGCACTGCGACGACGGCGCGGCATGCACCGTGATCGACACCTGCTCGCTTGGCAGCTGCGCCGGAGCGCCGGGGCTCTTCGACCAACTCACCTACGGGACTGAACTCAACGACGCGATCATGCGCATGGTCTGGCTCCCCGACGGGGGCTTCGTCACCGCCGGCTGGACCGACAAGGACGGCAAGGCAGAGACGCAGTTCGCAACTGCGCTGCGCTTCGACGCCAAGGGCACCCTGATCGGCAAGTATCAGGACGGCCCCAACCACAGCTTCCTCTCGGTCCGCCCGGCAGCAGACGGTACCTTCGTCGCCGTGGGCCGCACCCTCAACGGCCAGGCCAGCGACTACCACTGGGTGCATCTGGGGGCCAAGCTGGACGAGGTCATCGACCTGGCGAGCCTCGGTGGCGAGCACGGCTACGCGTACGACGTACAGCCGGCCGTCGGCGGCTGGGTGCTGCTCGGTTTTACCTATGGCGGCTCTGACTACAGCCCCGACAAGCTCGATCTGCAGCTGCTGTGGACGAACGAGAAGGGCCAGAAGGTCAACCAGATCGAGTTCGGCGGACCCGGCCAGCAGTGGCCCAGCAGCCTCGCCGTGGCAAAGAACGGTGACCTGATCGTCGCCGGCCAGACCTACGCTCCTGGCAGCGACGTGCCCAACAGTGCGCTATTCCGTCGCACCGCCGCCGGGCAGCCCGTCTGCATGGGCGCGACCGGTGGAGTCGATGTCAACAACTGGTCGGTGGGGGTGATCGAGCTGGCCGACGGCGACCTGCTGCTGACGGGCGCCAGCGTGTCGGCGAAGGGGGACCAGGATGGCTGGCTCATGCGTTTCGACGCGAACTGCAAGCCAGAGGTGGAGACGACGCTGCCCGACCTGGGCGACGGCACCTTCAGTCGGGCGGTGGCGCTGCCCGATGGCACCCTCTTGGTCGCCGGCTCGACCAGCGCCGAGGGCCCCGCCGGCAGGAACGGCCGAGTCGCTCACATGACGACCGGCGGCGCGCTGCTCGGCTCCATCGTCCTCGGCGGCGCCGGCACGGATACCCTCAACAGCATCGCCTGGCTCGACGGCAAGGGCTTCGCGACCGGTGGAAGCACGAACTCCTTCGGTGCCGGCGCCTACGACGTCTGGCTGGTGCGCGGCGACAGCTTCTTGAACCTCGCCTGCGAGACGGCCGGCGGCTGTGCCGACAAGCCCTTCGCTGAATGCAACGACGCCAACCCCTGCACGATCGACTCCTGCAAGGGCGGCGTTTGCGGCCACGTCGATGCGGCCGACGGCACGGACTGCGGCGACGCCCACGAGTGCCTCGAGGGCGTCTGCGTCGAGCCCGCGCAGTCGTGCAAGGCGCTCCTCGCTGCCAAGCCGGCCAGCCCGAACGGCCTGTATGCGATCGATCCCGATGGGCCCGAGTCCCCCCTGCATTTGCCGCTGCGGGCGTGGTGCGACATGGAAGACGGCGGCTGGACGCTGGTCGCCAACATCTACGACAGCGCCGACGACGACATCCCCAACGACGTCGCGACCCTCATCCCTGGCTGGCAGAACAAGCCCGGCGGGGGTTGGCTGCCGCGTGCCCATTTCGTCGACCGCGCGACGGGATCGGGCGTCTCGGCGGCGCTCGGCGTCTGGGGCGTCTTTGCGATGAGCTCCATCCAGGCGGTCGCCATCAAGATGTGTCTGATCAACCCCGCCGGCGCCGAGAAGTGCCGCAGCACGGTCGACGGCAGCCTCGTCGCGCCGTCGGCACCCGCCAACCTCGGCAACCCCGAGCTCGCCAAGTTCATCCCCGGGTTGGCCTGCAACAGCCCGGGGTGCGCACCCGCCTACACCTACGGCAGGCTCACCGGCATCCCGGGCAGCGGCAGTGCCTTCACAGGGTTGAAGTCGGCCAGCTTCTGCATTCCGCGCGTGGCCGGCCTGCAGTCCGAGTGGGGAGACCAGAGCCCGGTGAGTGACCCCAACGGCGGCCTGTGTGAGATCGCCGCACCGGATGGTCCTGACGCAGTCTGGCACGGCTGGGGTTCGGGGATGGCTTGCCGCCCCGGCAACGAAGACACCGCGATGGAGTTGGCGGCCTCCAAAGGGCCTGCCATCCACTCCGCCGGCTACCGGGTCTACATCCGCTAACGCTCTGAGCCGTTCCGGGCTATCCTCTGTGCGCAGCAGAGTCGTCGGAACCAGGTCGGAACCAGGTCGGAATCAGGCCGGAACCACGTCAGAACTACGTCAGAACTACGTCAGAACCACGTCGGAACCACGTCAGAACCAGGTCGCAGCCAGGCCGCAACCACATCGGAGCCACTCATGCCTAGCCTGCACCGAGCCGTCGCCGCCAGCGCGGCCACTCTCTGCGCGCTGCTGATTGCGCCGCTCTCCGCGGGCGCGGTCGTCCTGCCCGTCCAGGGGGCACTGCGCACCTCTGGCGGCGGGCCCGTCGCCGACGGCGTCTACACGCTGACCTTTCGGCTCTACACGGCGGCCGACGCCGAGGCGGCCCTCTGGGACGAGGTGGTGGTCGGCGTCGACGTGCAGTCGGGGCTCTTTCATCTCGTCCTGGGCACCAACCCCAAGAGCCCTCTCGACGAGGCGACCTTCGTCGTCAACGACGCGTTGTGGCTCGGCGCGCAGGTCTCCGTCGATCCCGAGCTGCCGCGGGTCGCGCTGCTGCCCGCCCCCTACGCCGTCCGGGCGCTGGTCGCCGACAAGCTCGCTGGGCCGCTTGATGGTGCGCAGATCCAGGACGCGTCCCTGCCGGCCAAGGCGGTCGCCTTCACCTACGCCGGCTCGGACGGCAAAGGCGGCGCCGCCCTCGACCTCGGCTGCACGGGCTGCGTCGGTCTCGGCCACCTCGCCGCCGGTGTTCTGGCCGCCGGCAACATCGCCTGGGATGGCACCACGGTCGCAGATGGTCTCGACGCTGCGACCGATGGCCTCGCCGCCGCCGCCTTGTTATCGGGCGATAACAAGTCCCGGCTCGACACCCTCGGCCAGGCAATCAAGACCGATGGCGTCGCGCTCGGCGTCGGCAAGGCGCCCGCCGGGCAGTGCAGCATCGACATCGCCAGCGACGGCGGCGAGGTCTGCATCGACGGCAAGCCGGCGACGGTGGTTCGCTACGCCGACAGCGGCGCCGAGATGGACAAGCTCGGCAAGGAAGGCCAGATCGTCTATCGAAACGACGAGAAGAAGGCGTATCTGCGTGTCGGTCCCGCCTGGCGGCAGCTGCAGCTCGTCTCGGTCTGCGGTGACCTGAGCGTCGACGCGCCCGAGGAGTGCGACGACGGCAACGCCGAGAACGGCGACGGCTGCACCGCCAAGTGCCTCAAGAACGTCTGCGGCGACGGCATCGTCCACAAGGGTGTCGAGGACTGCGACGACGGCAACGATGACCCGCACGACGCTTGCGTCGCCTGCAAGCCAGCCACATGCGGCGACGGCGCTGTCCAGACCGGCGTCGAGACCTGCGACGGTGTCGACGTCGGCTCGGCGACCTGCGCGAGCGTCCTGGGCGCCGGCTGGACCGGCGCGCTGGCCTGCGCCAAGTCTTGCGGCGGCTACGACAGCGGCGGCTGCAAGGGGCCGATTGGCACCGAGAACAACGCCGCGGTCGACTGCAAGGCGATCAAGGCCGACCAGGCTGGCGCCAGCGACGGCGTTTACTGGTTGAAGGTCGGCGATGCAACCACCAAGGCGTGGTGCGATATGACGACCTCTGGCGGCGGCTGGACGCTTGTGACCAGCTGGTCCTTCGGCGACCTGGCCGGCGATTGGGGCGTGGCGACGCTGGGCGCCGACGATCCGAAGCCCGGTAACAAGCACCTCCTGCCGTTCCTGTCGATCGTGCCGGAGCCCACCGAGGTGCGGATGGTCTACCTGCCCAACGGCCAGGCCCTTAGCCGCGCGCTCAAGGCCGGCGGCGCCTGGACCAAGGGCGACGGCAAGGGGGTGCGCTTCCCGGCCACCGACGGCAACTACCTGGTCTTCGACGAGCAGGGCGCCGGCGGCTACGGGATCTGCCTGGTCAATGGCACGTACTCCAACGGTTTCCTCTGTGACGGCAACAGCGGCCAGGTCGCCGGCGTCGGTCTCTTCAACGCCAACGCCCAAGACGAGCTGTGCAACTGCGGTTCGTTCGCCTGGAAGCACGCGACGGGTGGTTGCAGCGCGACCGTCTGTGGTGCGACCGGCCAGGTGGCGGTGTACTTGCGTTGATAGCTTGATTCACGGCCGCCTCGGCCAGCATGGGAGCGTTCGCATGGACGTGATTACCACCCACGACAACGCTGACTTCGACGGCCTCTCGGCGATGATCGCGGCGGCGCGGATCTACCCCAACGCGGTGATGGTCCTTGAGCCACCGATGACGCCGGCGGTGCGCGACTTTCTCGCCCTGCACAAGGACCGATTCCAGCCCAAGCGGCCCGTCGACATCGCGCTCAACGACATCGAAAAGCTGGTCGTCGTCGACGGCCGCCGCACCAGCCGGCTGCGGTCGATCGCTCCGCTGCTGCGCCACATCCGCGCCAACCCCGGCGCCGTCGAGGTGCACCTCTACGACCACCGGCCCGCCGCCGTCGACGACCTGCACGGCGAGGTCGAGGTCATCGAGAAGGTCGGCGCATGCACCACGTTGCTCGTCGAGATGCTGCGCTTCGCCGACTTCCAGCTCGATGAGGTCGAGGCGACCGCGCTGGCCGTCGGCATCTACCTCGACACCGGCTCGTTGACCTGGCCGTCGACACACAGCCGCGACATCGACGCCGTCGGCTGGCTGATGGGGCAGGGCGCCTCGTTGCGCGTCGTCGGGCGCTACGTGCGGGCCGCCCTCACCGTCTCGCAGCGTCACATCGAGGCCAAGATCATCGAGGGGCTCGAGAGCCACTGGTCGGGCGGCGTCGAGCTGGCCCTGAGCGTCGCTCAGCTCGACCACGGGACTGCGGGGTTGGCCGAGCTGGTTG
>CALGHC010000390.1 GCA_937915965.1 uncultured Myxococcales bacterium | reverse complement strand
TCGAGGTCTCGCCCTCGACCCCGAAGAGGCGCAGCAGCGTGCGCTCGATCGCGACCGTCGAGTGGCCCTCCGCGAAGATCAGCACATCCGACGCGATGCGGCGCGCGTGGGCGCGGGCGCTGCCGACAACCTCTGGATCGAGGTCCAGGGGTGGACATACCGGTCCCTGGTCGCGGCGAAGCGGCTGGGGAAGAGGCTGTGGCGGGGTGGTTGTCTGGGCTGGAGCGCTCATCGCGGCGGCAGCTTGGCAGAAGGGCGAGAGGCCGACAAGGCGAGCAACGCTGGTCTCCGCTGGTCTCAAGGAGCAACCTGGAAGGTCACAGACGCAGGCGGGCTCCAGCTGATCGAGGCGAGCACCCCGGGCACGAAGGCGCTCACGGTGGCGCTGACGGTGTAGCTGCCTGGCAGGTCGGCGACGAAGAGCCGCTCGGCGCCGTCGCTGGAGGCATTCCACAGCCATGAGGCCGACCCCGGCGGGGCCGCCGTGACCAGCCACTGCCACGCGCCCCAGTCGCCGATTGGGTGGCTGCCAGGGGTGACAGCGCCGGCGAGCTGCATGCCATGACCAGCCTTGGCGCCCGCGACCGGCGGTAGAGCCAACGAGGGCGGCTGAATCGACGCCGAGCTCGAGCCTTCGAGCTGCACCGAGAGCTTCTCGACGACGCCCTCCTGACAGCCACCGGCCTGCCAGATTCCCGTGCAGTAGAAGAGATGGAGCTGACCATAGTGGGGACCAGCGCCGCCGCCAGGCTGGAAGCGCACGGGGATGTCGACGCGACCTCCGGCGGGGACGGTGTCGGGTGGCGGGCCCTCAAGGAAATACTCAGTCGATGCCGCGCCAGTCTCGCAGGGTGTGTCCTGGGTCACGTTGAAGAGGGTCGTGCATGCCTTGGTGAACTTCATCGGCACGCAGCCCGCGTTGAACATGGTGAGGTTGCGGACCACCTGAGAACCCGAGGGCGCGTGGAATGCGAGCGGCGCAGGCGCAAAGAGGGGGACCGGGCGCTGGCACGGCGGTGCAAAAACGGGGATGTCGACCTCTTGGGCGCCGTTGCTGTTGACGAAGGCGAGCGAGACGCGAGAGGGCGGGATGCCGCCGGTTCCAGGTGTCGCCTTCCAGGTCACGGCGACCTCGAGGGCGTTGCCCGCGGCGAGGCTCCACGGCGGCGCGGCGCTGTCACCGCTGCCCGGCTGCAAAAGCGCCAAGGCAAATGACGCGTCCACGGCCACCTGGAGGTCGCCGCTACCCGCAGGCACCATCGACAGCGCGGTCACCAACAGGTCACCGGGTCCGTCGTTGAAGATCAAGCATTTCCGGGTAGTGCCGACCGGCGAACCGCCGAAGTCGATCCGGGCAGGGCCGCCGCAGTCGAAACGCAGCTTGTCGACTGGCTTCCACAGCGGCACGAGCTGGGTCGTGACTTGTTTGGGGCCGTCCTGGTCAACCGTGACCACCAGGGCGACCGCCGGCGCCGATTCGCTCGCGTCCTTGGGCATGAACCGCACACAGATCTTCTGCGTGGTCGGCGACGCGAACGGGTTGCCCGAGCTGCCAAGCTGGTCGAGCTCGGCTCCGACATCTGGGGCCTCAAACACCGTCCATTGGCTGTCAGCGGGGACGACCTGGGCGGAGGCGAAGGTCTGCGCGACGCAGCCGATGTTGCCCAGATCAACGCACGCAGTGCGCGCGACGAATGGTGCCGCGTTCACGAAGGCGACGTCTGTGGGCACCAACGTCGGCTTGGCGCCGACGCACGGCGTCGAGAAGAGCAGCTCGACCTTCGGCTGGGAGGGGTCGTTGGAATGCACCGTCAGACTGGCCGACACGCTCTGCTTCAGCGCAGGCTTGGTTTGAAAGACGACGACCAGCGCCAGCTTCTGGAACGGCCCGAGCGTATAGGGGAAGTCGTCGGGCCCCAGCGGCGCGTCGTAGAAATCCAGGGCGAGCTGGCCGCTTTCTGTCTTGAAATCCAGGGCGTTGAGCACGAGAGCGCCGCTGCCCTGGTTGGTGATGTCGACCTTTGCCTTGTAGGTATCGAAGTCGATCGTCGGATGAAACTTGAAGACCAGCAGGTTCTGCTCGACGCCGTCGATGGTGACGAGGATGTCGGGCGGGGGCGCAGTGTAGAGATCGGCACCAGCGTCGTTGCCGCTGGTGTCGCCGAGCGCGGCGCCATCGCCGCCACTGTCAGCGCCCACCAGACCGTCCCCGTTGAGGTTGGCATCACCGGCCGCCGCGTCGGCCGCCGGGGCGGTGTCTCCAACGGTATCTGCCGCGTTGGTGCCATCGCCGAGGCCGCCGCCACCATCGGCGCCGCCTGTGGCGGTGGTAGAGCCCGAAGGCTCCGCAGGCGACGGTTCGCTGCACGCCGGTGCGACCAACGCGGTGCCACAGACCACCAGACCGGCGGTGAGAGCAGCGACGATTGGCGCGACCAAAGAGCGAGCGAGCGACGCCGACGCGAGCGTCGAGTTCCTGCGCTGGGAAACGGACATGGCGACCTCGGCGTGAACGTGCGACCGCGGCCAGGGTAGCCACTGCGGCCTCAGTGGACAACGGGCCAGAGCGGAACCCGCCGCCCGGGTGCCGACCGCGTGCGCCCAGGGACGGCTCGGAGGCGCGACGAGGTCTGACCACCCATGGGTTGCCTCGCCTGCCGCTGTCGGTCAGGCTGCGCGCCGAGAGGACGCTGCGAGGCAACCATGCAGACATTCGATGTGGTCGTCGCTGGGGCGGGTTCGTCAGGATCGGCGACGGCACTACAGCTGGCTCGCGCCGGCCTCACGGTCGCGTTGGTCGAGGCGCGCCCGGCAGGAGAAGCCGGCGCGCGCTGGATCAACGGCGTGCCCACGTGGATGTTCGACGCTGCCCACGTCGCACAACCACGATCGCCCGAAGACTGCGGCCCGGACGGCGCCTTCGTCATGGCCGATCCCAGCGGCGTCCACCGTGTCCGCATCGACCCGCCGGCGGTGCGCAACATCGACATGCGGCGGCTCGTCGACAGGCTGCAGCGCGAGGCCAGTGACGCCGGCGCCACCCTGTTGGACCACGCCCGAATCGTCGGCGTCGAGCAGGAGGCAGGCCGAATGCGTCGGGTCTGCGTCGATCGCGCCGGACAGCGCTCGCTGCTGCAGGCGAGCCTCTTTGTCGACGCCACGGGCGGTCAAAGCGTGCTGCGCCGAGAATCTGACGTGCTCGCCGCTGCATGCGTTCCGATCGCGCCAGCCGACGTGTGTTCAGCGACGCAGGGGGTCTACGCAATCGGTGACGCCGACGGCGCGCGCGCATGGCAGGCACGCAACAGAGTCAACGACGGCGAAGTCCTCTCAGTCGTTGGCCTCGCTGGTGGTTTCTCGACGCGGACGGTGTTGTTGTCCTTCGCTCGCAATGAGGTCGAGGTGTTGACCGGCGGGTTGGGCGCCGGGAGCGGTCAACGCTTGCTCGACGACTTCCTCGCGGCTCAACCGTGGGTCGGCACGAAGCGGTTCGGCGGCGGCGGTTGGATTCCGATCAGCCGACCGTATGACCGCTTCGTCGCGCCTGGGCTCGCTGTGGTGGGCGACGCCGCCTGCCAAGTATTCCCCGCGCACGGTAGCGGTGTCGGAGCCGGCATGCTCGCCGGCCGGCTACTCGCCGATGCGGTCGTGGGCGCCGCCGACCCCGGCGCCGAGACGGTCTTGTGGCGCTACCAATGCGCTTGGCAGCGTGGTCACGGCGCAGTCTGTGCGGCTTACGACGTCTTTCGCCGGGCGACCCAGGACCTCAGCCCCAGCCAGACCACCGCGATGATGGCGGCGGGCCTGATGGCTCCAGCGGCATGCGACGCCGCCCTCAAGCAGCGCCTGCCCTCGATCGGCCCTCGCGAGGCGCTGCGTACCCTCGCCGCCGTCGGACGCAACCCGCGTCTCGGCGCTCCCTTGGTCGTCGCAGCGACACGGATGCACGCGGCGTGGATGGTCTACCAACGCTATCCCAGCCGACCAGAGCCCGCGGCCCTGCGCCGGTGGTCGACGTTCGCAGCCCGAATCTAGGGCGCCTCCCGCTGAGCGAGGCGCTGCGGCGCGCCGACCACACGAGCGCGTCTGAGCCCGGACGCGCCGGCCCATCTGGACCACGCGCGAGGTTGTGCGACACTGCAACGGTCGAACAGCGCCGCACACCGCGCGGCTAGGCGCGTACCACGATGACCAGCCGCCCTACGTCCCACACGAACTGGCTCGGTTTGCTCGCCTTCGCGATTTTGAGCCTGATTCTGGTCGTCTTGATTCTCAACTGGCACCCCGACGGCGAGATGGGCCCACAAGCGATCCCTGCGAGTGAACGCGGTGGCGACACGAGCCGAAGGGCCGCCCAAGCGAGCCCTGCGCGAGCCGACGGGCCACGCACGGATCGGCCTCGACCGCCCGCCGGCGATGGCGCAACTCCAGCGTCTCGCGGCGGCGAAGCAGCAGATCCGCAGACAGCGCGACCGGGCCGCGGGCGGGTCATTGACGGCAACGGCGATGGTGTCAGCGGCGCGACTGTGGTGGTCAGGACAGCGACGCGGGTCCAGCAGGTATACTCGGACGGCGCCGGCTGGTTTCGGCTCTCGGGATCCGACGGGGGCATGAACGGGGAGGTCCCACTCAGCGTTCAGGCGTCGTCGGCCCGGCACGCGCCTTCGCAGGTGGTTGAGATAACGTCGATCGAACCGATACTTCGGTTGGGACCAGGCGGCATGCTGACCGGACGGGTTGTGGACACCGAGGGCCGGTCGGTCGCATCGGCCCTGGTAGAGATCCACCCGCGCCGCCCGACGGACCCAGGCGCGGCCCTCCTGGGCGCTTTGCAGCCAGCGTACACCCAACCCGACGGCCGATTCTCGCTCGGACCGCTGATGCCTGGCCGCTTCGATGTATTTGCCCGTCCGCCCCAGCTCGCACCAGGCGAGGTGCGCGATGTCGAGGTACGCGCGGCTGCGACCACCGCCGATCTCGTCATCCGCGTCGGAGAAGGCGCTCGCATGGAGGGCCGGATCACGGCCGCCGTCGACGGCCGCGCGGTACCCGACGCCCGAGTCGCCGTCATCGGCAACCCGTCAGGACACGCCGCTGAGGCGATGGCCGATGGGGACGGCCGCTACCTGCTTGAGGGGCTCGATGGCGGCGCGACACGCATCCGCGTCACAGCCACCGGATTCCTCGCCGAGATCGCCGGCCCACTGGATCTGCAGCCCGGCGGCCGGCTGCACCTCGACATCGAGCTACGGCGGCCGGCAGACGCGCGTCCGGTAGCGGTCGCCCGCATCGGCGCTTCGTTGCGAGAGACCCCAGACGGGCTGTTGGTCGGGAGTGTCGACGTGGGCGGCCTCGCCGCCGAGGCAGGGCTGCAGGCGGGCGACCGGGTGATCAGCGTCGACTTCCAGGCGAGCGCCGGCCTGCGCGGTGAGGAGATCGCCACGCGGCTCGGCGCGGACCACGAGGCGCCATTCACGCTCGAGATCGATCGACCGGGCGCTGGCCCCATGTCCGTCTACCTGCCAGCCGCCCAATAGCCTGGTCGGTCAGGCGCGCCGGAGGCCGGTTGGCCAGGCACGCCGGCCGACGCAGACAGGCCACCCGCTACAGAAAGCCCCGGGGCGCAGATGGGGCGGGAGCAGGCGCTACGGATCGGGCGCGCGCTGCAGGGCGACTCGACCACGCTGGCGACATTGTTCGGCGAGGCCGGGTTGACCAGCCCGATCGTAGGCAGAGGCCGCAGCGGCGAAGTGCTGAGCGGCCCACTGTGGTCGCAAGGCCGCGATGGCTGCGTGACCGGCCCGCTGGTAGAGCTCGGCGAGGCGCAGCGCGTCGACCTCGCCACTCGCGGTCAGGCTGACGGCCGCCGCACCCAGAGCGCTGGCGAGGCCCTCGTGATCTCCGGCCTCGCCGTAGCTGGCTGCTGCAGCGAGGAAGCCGCGCGCGGCGGCGCCATGATGCCCTTCGCGGGCGTCAAGACGGGCGATGTTGTGAGCGACCTGGGCGCTGGACCCAGGGTCACGCGCAGCCTTGGCGTGCTTCGCCGCGGCGGCGCAGGACGCCCGGGCACCCCTCGTGTCACCGGCGGCAGCCTGCAAGGCGGCGCGACCGGCTAAAGCGCGGGCTTCGATGGCGCCGTCGTTGAGGGCCGCGCCGAGGGCGCCCGCTTCGTCGAGGTGGCGCCGGGAGATCGCAGGGTCGCCGGTATCGACGTCGCAACGAGCCATGGCCAGCAGGTTGAGGGCGAGCTCGCGACGCCGGCCTTGGCGGCGATGCAGAACCGCGCTCTCGGCCAGATCAAGCTGCGCAGAGCCGCAATCGCCGGCGACCGTCAGGATCACGCCGCGGTCGTGCAGTGCGCTAGCGACCGCGGGCAGATCATCGGCAGCCCGCAGGTGACGGACCGCCTCGGCCAGCCGGTTCGCGGCGGTCGTGTAGCGCCCCAGCCGCCAGGCACTCTCGGCCTGTTCGGCGAGGCGCCGACCCAGGGTGCTGTGATCCACGGGGGGCACGCTGCCACATCCAGAGGCGGTCCCGATGCAGCCAAGCAGCGCGGCAAGGGCGGCGGCAAGGGCGACATCGACCGGCCGCCACGACAAGCGATCGTCCGTCATGGGCTACCTCCCGACGACGGTTCGCTCGCCGCGCCCTGCGCTTGTTCGCGCGGCTGGGCGGCAGGCGCCGAGACTGGCGGCGACGCGGGCCCGGCCCCAGGGGCAGGGGCGAGCCG
>CALGHC010000389.1 GCA_937915965.1 uncultured Myxococcales bacterium | reverse complement strand
GAACTTCATCACGTCAGAGCGGATGATTCAAACCGTCGTCGACGAGTTGGAGGCGAGCCAACACCCGCTGCTCGCGCTGTGGGTCGTCCAACAGTTCAACAGTCCACGCACGAATCCGCACAACGCCCAGCTGCTGTTCACGACGCACGACACCCACCTGCTGGGCTCGGTCGCGGGCGCCGCGCCGCTGCGCCGCGACCAGGTCTGGCTCACCGAGAAGGACGGCGAGGGCGCGACCGTGCTGTATCCCCTCACTGACTACAAGCCCCGCAAGGCCGAGAACCTCGAGCGCGGCTACCTGCACGGCCGCTACGGTGCGATCCCCTTCCTCGGCGACCTCGCGCGAGTCGAGGAGTAGGCGGCATGGCAAGCGTTCGGCGACATCGACAGCGCCGCCCGGCCCGGGGGCCGGCGACCCGCAGCCCGCGACGGCGCCTGCTGGTCGTCTGCGAGGGCGCGAAGACAGAGCCCGACTACGTGCGCGGCTTCGTGCGTCAATGTCGGGCCGCTGTCGTTGAGATCCGGATCCCGGACGAACGCGGCGACCCACGACGGCTTGTCGAGATCGCCAAGAAGCACAAGACATGGGCGGACAGGGAAGCGCGCAGCGAACGCGACCCGCTGTTGGCCTACGACGAGGTGTGGTGTGTCTTCGACCGGGACCAGCACGAGCGCTTCACGGACGCCTGCACGATGGCGCGCGACAACGGCTTCCTGCTCGCGGTCTCCAACCCATGCTTCGAACTGTGGCTGCTCCTGCACTTTCGCGACAGCCCGGGCCTGCAGGATCGCCACGCGGTGCAGCGGATGGTGGCCAGCTACATCCCAGGCTACGTGAAGAGCCTGGACTTCTCGACCGTGGCGAAGGGCGTTGGCGACGCGAAACGCCGCGCGGAACGGCTCGACGCCGATGCCGAGGCAATGGACGAGCCCGGGCGGAATCCGACGACCTGGGTCTATCGACTGACGGACTCGATCGCGAGAACTGGCGAGGAGACCCCATGACCGAGCCCGCAGCCCTCGGCGGTCCGGTCTCCGCCGCACTCGAAGCCGATCTGCGCGTACTTGTTGCACGGCTCGATCCGGGAGCAGATCACCCCCCTCGATAGCTTGCCATCAGGCGGTGGCCACCTTCACCGACTCTGGCGTCCCCAGCTCGGCCATCCTGTTGAGCACCCTCACCCCGATCTTGGCCTCCCTCACCTGCGCTCCCGGCTTCTGCGACCGCAGGCTGTCCCCGATGATCCGCTTGTACCGCAGCATCGCGTTCTCAGCCCGCGCTTGCTGGTGAGCCCCTGATTCCATTCTCCACTGACGCCGGCCCACTTCGGCGACCCGGCCGATGGCCGCATCTCGTTGCTCGAACAACTCCTCCGCAGGCTTGGACGGTGACGCTGTCTTCCTGGGTGGTATCACGATCGTCGTCCCAGGTTCGCCGGCAGCCATCAGGGCTTCGTAGATAGCCCTCGTGTCGTAGGCTCCGTCCGCCGTGAAGCGCTCGATGGCAGCCTCGATCTCCTTGATCATCGCGGCGCTGATCATGCCGCGGACGATGCGTTCAGAGTGTGCCGTGCACGCGACCTCACGGGCCTCCAGAGGTGCCGGGATGTCTGCCCAGCCCTCAGCGGCATCCTGTACCTGCTTGCCAGGCAACTCAGGCCGTTCCGAGCTCCAAGGTCACCCCGTGAGGCCCCTGCTGGTGCCGGGCGACCTTCACCTGGCTAGGCGCCGAGAAAGACGACTCGGCGCCCCGACTCTCAAGCAGGTGGGGGCCGTCGCCATTCGCAATCTCGCCACCGAAGGCGGCGAAGACACCAAAGCGGTCGACACAGAATCTGGTCATGGGAAATCCGGGCCTGTTCACGCTTGCGCGCCTGTTGGCCTCGCGACGACCGCCGCTGCGCCACCGCCAGCGCTGCTCAAGCCGCTGTTCGTGTGGACGACTGACATCGACCGCCGGGCGAACTGACTGAAAGCTTGCGTGCGCGTGCGCGCATTATGCGCTCGCGCGCGTAGCGCGCGCGAGAGGGGTGCCCTTGGCGTCGACCGGTCCCAGCGCGTGGCGACCTACCGGTGGCACCGCGTGCGAGCATGTCGCAGCGGCGAACGGGTTCTGGTTGCGACCGGTAGCGCTCCGCTGGCAGCGGCATGGCGACAGGTAGCGGCTCATCCTGGCGGGTTTCACCTGGGAGCGGCACCGCCCGGCGAGGTTCTAGATCTGCATTCTCGGCCCCATCGAAGTCCAACGCCGCTACCCTGCCCAGGCAGGTCGTCGTTGGCTGCTCCGCGCGCCAGATATCGATAAGTCTGCAGATGCCTGGCGCGACGGCGGGCCCGCCGCCGTCCGCGTCGAGGTCGACGACAGCGGGAATGTCGTTCTGGGCGACAGCCTCGCGCAGGCCTCGGGCAGCCAGGTCTGCCGCGCTGCCGAGGCAGCGTTGCGTTTCTCGGCAGCCGCGCCAGAACGGCGAGAAGGTGCTCAAACGAAATCGCCGACCCCAAGGCCGGCGATCTCTGCGAGTCAGAACTGGTGGGCACCCGCGCCCCTGCACATCACCGCGGCTCTATCGCCGCGATCCCGACGTGTGCCATAATAGGGCCGACCTCGCAGTGCATCGATCAGCTCTTGGCCGACCCC
>CALGHC010000388.1 GCA_937915965.1 uncultured Myxococcales bacterium | reverse complement strand
GCACGGCTCGGCCGCCGCGACCGCGGCCTTGGCGTCTCCCTGCAGCGCGGCGAGGACCGCACGCGCGCCGGCATCGGTTTGTTGCACGGCGGCGGCCTCAAATCGAGCGGTCGCACGCACGCGCAGCGCTTGGTCGCCCGCCTCGCCAGCGAGCAGCGCGAGGTCGAGCGAGGTCGCAGCCGTCAGGGTCGGCAGGGGTCGCTCCTTGACCGCCTCGGCGAGCACAGCCCTGGCACCGCTTCTGTCGCTGAGCGCGACCCGGGTGGCCGCCTCCTGCAGTCGCGACTGCCATCCGCCCGCGGCAACTCGCTCCTGAGCTCGGACCTGCTGCCAGACGATCCGGCCTTCGCCGGCTCGCACCCGCGCCGCCAGTGCATGCTGCATGGCTCGAGCCCGCGCCGCGCAGGTGCTGTCACAGGGGGCCGGGCCTCGTGGAGTCGCGATCGAGAAGGATGCCGTCTCGACCACGCCCGCGTCGACCACGCCCGCGTCGACCACGCCCGCGTCGACCACGCCCGCCGGCGGCGTCTCGGCTTGCGGATCACGCGGCGACAACTCGACCTGCCACGCCTGGGCTGCGCAGTTCACGACGACCAACACGCGCATGGCCTGCAGGCTGATGTCCGCCGTCGCACAATCGGCCGGCAGGGGCGTCTCGCTCGCCTCAATCATCGCTTGGACGGCCGGCGCCGCATCCGGACCGAGGACCCGCGCGCCGCGTGGCGCGAAGATCAAATCCCAGCCCGCAAAAGGCTCGATCAGCGGCACCGCCGCGATCTCAGTCGGATTGGCGTCGGCCGCCATGGACGACCGCGAGCCGATCGACAGGGCCATCACGATCGCGGCACTCAACGCCAGGGAGGGGGTTCGCATCGGCTACTCCCGGTCGAATACCAGCGTCCGCTCTCCGGTCTCAAAGAGCACGTTGCCCTTGCCGCCTGCCGCCGATTGGATGATGCCATAGCCGAACTTCGGATGGTCGATCAGCAAGCCGGCGCTCGACTCGACAGTCGGGCTGTAGCGGACTGCCTGAGCGCGGTCCTTGCTGGCCATCTGCTTCTTGTACAGGCCACGAACGGCTGGACTGGGCTCTCCGCCCGTCGAGGCCTTCCGCGTCGTCGATCCCGTCGCCGCTGTGGCCGCCCTCGGCGCTCTTGTTGCCTTCGTTGCTTTCGCCTGGGCGGTCGCTGCCACCTGTCGGGTCGTCTTGTAGGCGTGTTCGCCCGAGCACGTATTGCAACGTACCCGGACAACCACTTTGCCCACCATCGCGACGATGAGGTGACCGAGTTCCTGACCGCAGCGTCCGCACCAAGCGTCGGCGTCTCGCCCGACCCCTGGTTCGACGTCGGCGCGCGAGAGACGATGAAACGACATGGAGCTCCTACGGGAAAGGCGGTGCCACCACCTGTCCGGGACCGCGCGGCGCAGGATAGCGGCGGACCGCCGCTGTCACAAGCGCTTGCTGTTCGGTCGATCGCCGCACAGGGCGCCAGGTCCGTCCCGGCAGCCGTCGCGGGCTGCGTCGACAAGCCCACCACCTGTCGTTACCATCGCCTGAGCACGTCGAGCCGCCGGAGGAACCCGCCATGATTTCGAACCGCGCCACGCGCCTCAGCCGTACCGCCGCCCTGATCGCCGGTCTCGCGATCCTCGCCACTGCTTTGGGGGGGTGTGAGCCGATCCTCAAGACGGTCGACAAGGCGCGGATGAAGCTTTTTGGCATCCGCGTGACGGATCCCGAACCGGAGAGCGCCGAATGGGTCCTCCTGCAGGTCCTGCAGGCTGCCCTCGAGAAAGACGAGGAGGTCGGCTGGGAGCGCTTCCAGAAGGTGCTGCACAGCTCGGAGCGTACCACCCAGGGCTTGCAGAACTGGCACGAGATGGGCTGGAAGCGGATTCGAAAACAAGCCGACGACTATCTCGATGACGACGGGTCTTTCAAGATTGTGGATTTCAAGGACATTATGTCATCCACGGAAGAAGTCGTCGGTCTGGAGTTCTACGTCGAGAGCGTCAAGAAAGAGATGCCCACGCCTTGCGCCGTCTACATCGATGAAGAAGCCGCTGGGCACTGGCGCGTACGGCGCTGCAGCTTCTGAGGGAGTCGCCGTGTTCCGCCACGTCTTCGAACGGGGTCTCGCCAGCCTGATCGCGCGCTGGATGCTAGAAGGTCGCAGCGACGCGATCTTCCGTAGCATCGAGAAATCTGGAGCGTTGAGCGATGACGACGTCGCCAAGCTGCGCGCCGAGACCGTCGCCTACCTGGGCCGGGTCCGCGAGGACGGCGCCCAGTACTCCGAGATGGTGCTGAGCGCCTTCGACGGCGTGCGTTCGCTGTTGCCTGACGTCGGCACTCTGGCCCGGGGAGCCGGCCACGCGGCGCTCATGGCGGCGCTGCGCGCGGTCGAGCAGGCCAACGCCAACAGGGGCGCAGACGTCGCCTGGGCCACCGCCGCCAGCTCGCCTGGACCCGGCGGCGCCAGCTCGAGCCCGGCCGCTGAACCGCCTCCGGGGCCGGCTACCGCCGATAGCACATCGAGCACATCGAGCAGCGACGACGCGGAGTCGAGATGAGCGCGATCACCGGCCTGCTGCGTCTGCCCCGCTACGCCCGAAACCTCAGGCGCCTGCGCGAGATCGCCGGTGTGCTCGTCGGCCACGGCTTCGGCCATCTCTCCGAGCGCAGCGGCATCGCTCGCCTCGCGCGCTTCGGTCCGGGTCGGCGCCTCCTCGGCGAGCCCGACGAACAGATCGCGCTGCTGACCTGGGAGGAGCGGATTCGCCTGATGTGCGAGTCGCTCGGGCCGACCTTCGTCAAGCTGGGCCAGATGGCAGCCACCCGGCCCGACCTGGTGCCGATGTCGCTGGTCTTGGAGCTGCGCAAACTGCAGGACGACGTGCCCGCCGTGCCGTTCGACCTGGTGCGGGCGGTTATCGAGGCAGAGCTTGGCCAATCGCTGGCGGAGGCCTTCGAGTATTTCGACGAGACACCCATCGCTGCCGCTTCGATTGCCCAGGTGCACCGCGCCCGTCTGCCCGGCGGCGCCGAAGTGGCCGTCAAGGTGCAGCGACCCGGGTTGGACGAGAGAATCCGCACCGATCTCGAGCTATTGCAGCTGATCGCCGAGCAGGTTGAGGCGAACGCTCCCGAGACCCGGCAGTTCCGGCCCGCCGCCGCAGTCGAAGAGTTCGCTCGCAGCCTGCGGCGGGAGACTGATTTTGCAAACGAACTCAGAAATATAGAGCGCTTCCGCAAGCTCGTCGCTGGCAATCCCCTGGTCCATGTGCTGGCCACCTACCCGGCTTTCTCGACCCGCCGTGTCCTGACGATGGAGCTGATCAAGGGGGCCAAGGTCACCGACAAGGCGAAGCTGACCGAGTGGCAGGTCGACAATCGGCAGATCGCCGACGCAGGCGTCGCGCTGGTCATCGAGTCGATCTTCGAGCACGGCTTCTTCCATGCCGACCCACATCCCGGCAACTTCTTCGTGCTGCCCGACGGCCGGCTGGCGCTCATCGACTTCGGCATGATGGGTTCGCTTGACCGCGACCGCATCGACGATCTGCTCGGCTTCCTCGTCGCGATCCTGCTGGGTGACACCGAGATGATGGTCACCCAGTTCGTCGACCTTGGCCTCATCGACGACACCGTCGACGTCCGTGGCCTGCGCAACGAGATCCACGAGATCCTCCAGAGCTATGGCGACCTGAACCTCGCTCAGCTCGACATCGCGGTCTTCATCCAGGATGTCTTCGAGAGCGTCGTTCGCTACAACGTCCAGATGCCCGCAGACCTGCTCCTGATCGGCAAGTCGATCTCGACCATGGAGGGGATCGCCCAGGAGCTGCACCCGGACTTCAACCCGCTCGAATCGATCCGGCCCTACCTGGTTCGGCTGTACGTCCGTCGGGTCCTCGACCCCGTCACCTACTCGCGGCGCATTTACCGAATATTGCACGACTATTTCGGCCTCTTCAAGACACTTCCCGGCGAGATCCGCGGAGTTCTGCGGCGGCTGAAGCTCGGCGAGCTGCAGCTCAACCTCCATGACGTCGACGCCGAGCGTCAGGCCATGCAACGCGAGCGCCTCGTCAACCGCGCCCTGATGGCGGGAATGTCGCTGGTCTCCTGGACTCTCTTCACCGTGACGCTCCCCGACGCGAGCCGCGTCGACTGGACCGAGCCGGCCGCTATCTGGGCATCCCTGCTGGCGCTCAACGGCGTGGTCACCGGAGCGCTCCTGCTGTGGTCGCTCGCGCGTTCCCGCGAGCTGTAGTGGATGCGTTCCCGCGAGCTGTAGTGGATGGCGGATGCAGTCCCCGGCCAAGCTTCCGCCACCCCGAATCCTCGACTTCGGCGGCGGATGCGCTACAAGGCGGGCGTGTGCACCGGAGGTCACCATGAACCCCACCAATCGACCCGTTCATCCCGTTCATCCCGTTCATCCCGTTCATCCCGTTCATTCCGTTCATCCCGTTCATCCCGCTCATCGCCCTGCCGCCTCGCTGCCGGCCGTCGTCCTCCTTGTCGCCATCGCCCTGCCGGGGTGCATAGCCGTCTCGAAGGACGCCTACCAACGCGACATGATTGCGATGCGCCAGCAGCAGGACTGGCTTGAGGCGCAAAAAAAGCGGGTCCAGGTCGAGTTGATCGCCTGCCAGCAAAAGCACAAGGCGTGCGTCGACGTCGCGAACACCTGCGCCCGCGACAAGCAGGAGCTGACCGATCGCCTTGACTCCAACCAGAAGAAGATGGACGCCCTTGCCCACAGTTGCGGCAACTGTGGCGTGTTGCTGTCGAATTGCGAGCGGGAGCAGATGGCTCTGCAGGCTGAGATCGCCAAGTGGCGCGACAAGGTCGCCGTCGTCCAGGGGCGCATGGACAAGGTGCAGGCGCAACTCGACGCCCTGCGCGACAGCATCGCGCGCATCAAGCAGCGCCTCGCCGGCCTGATCGCCGCCGGCAAGCTCAACGTCTCGATAAAAAATGGGTTTCTCGTCATCGAGATGCAGAGCGACATCCTCTTTGACACCGGCAAGAGCGAGCTGAAGGCCGAGGCCAAGTCCGTCCTGCTTGAGCTTGCTGCGGTGCTCCAGCAGTTCCCAGACCGCCGTTTCCAGGTCGCTGGTCACACCGACCCGCGCGGCGGCGACGCGATCAACTGGTCGCTGTCGACCGATCGGGCGGTATCCGTGGTGCAGTTCCTCATCGGCAAGGGGGGCGTCGCGCCGAACAACCTCAGCGCCGGCGGCTACGCGCACTACCTGCCCGTCGCGGCAAACGACACGCCCGAGGGCATGCGACGCAATCGAAGGGTCGAGTTCCTGCTGATGCCGAATCTCACCGAGCTGCTTGAACTCGCTGGCGTCAAGGAAGACTGAAAGGAAGACTGAAAGGAAGACTGAAGGCCCGGCACCGCGCCGACGCCTTGCGGGCTCTGGATGCCGTTGCCGGTACCTCCCAGGACCCCTCGCCGGCTTGCTTGGCCCGCGCGAACATGGTACCTCCGCGGCCTGCGATGGCCTGCGTGGCTGTTGAACCGGGGCGTAGCGCAGTCTGGTAGCGCACTTGACTGGGGGTCAAGTGGTCGCAGGTTCAAATCCTGTCGCCCCGACCACGACGGTGTCAGAGGCATGAACGACGCGCCCCTTCGGCGCTTCGTTGACCGAATAGATGCCGGGAGCTTTGCGCCGCCTCGTGCGGCGCAAGTCGTTTTTGCGCACCGCCCACGCGTGCCAACGGTCGGCCCGAACTTCGAGCGGAGGACCCATGCTCGAGCGCAACGAATTGATGCGCCAGCGGATCGCGAAGATCGACGCGCTGGCGGCGGGCAGGTCGACGGCCTGGCCCAACGACTTTCGGCCGACACACACCTGTGCCGAGTGCATGGCCTGGTACCAGGAGACTGGACACGCAGACCTGCGCAAGCGTCAGGGTCCGTTTCTCGCCGAGCCCGACGATCCGGCTCTGAAGGAGGGGGCGCGCGAGGGCACGGTCTTCCTCACGGCGCCTTCGGTTCGCGTCGCTGGTCGGGTGATGGCCATCAACGTCAAGGGCAAGGTCGCGTTCGTGCGCATCCAGGATCGCACGGCGACGCGCGTGCAGGCGATGCGCGCAGACGAAAACCGACTGCGCGCCGAGCTCGATCCGTCCGGCGAGACGCTGGCCGAACGCGAAGTCGGCAGCTGCACGTTTCAGCTCTATTTCTCGAAGCGCGAGGCCCCAGAGGTCTTTCAGACCCTCTTCAAGAGTCGCGGAGAGGGCAAGCTTACTGAGCCGCCACGGCTCGATGTCGGTGATATCATCGGCGCAACTGGCCAGCTCTTTCGCACCGGAACCAGCGAGCCGTCCCTGTGGGTCAGGCCCCTGGACGGGAACGCCGCCGAGGTTGCCCCGGGCGACGCCGGCGCGCCCGTGCGCATCCTCGCCAAGGCGATTCGGCCGCTGCCCGACAAGTTCCACGGCCTCACGGACAAGGAGACGCGCCAGCGTCAGCGCTACGTCGACTTGATCGTCAACGATGACGTGCGCACGGTCTTCGAGCGCCGTGCCCGCATCATCTCAGCATCCCGTCGCTTCTTCGACACCCGTGACTTCATGGAGGTCGAGACGCCCATGATGCACCCGCTCGTCGGTGGTGCGGCGGCGCGGCCATTCGCCACCCACCACAACGCGTTGGACATGCCCCTGTTCTTGCGCATCGCCCCCGAGCTGTATCTCAAGCGCCTGGTGGTCGGCGGCTTCGAGCGGGTCTACGAGATCAATCGCAACTTCCGCAACGAGGGCCTCAGCCAGCAACACAACCCCGAGTTCACCATGCTCGAGTTCTACCAGGCGTACGCGACCAGCGACGATCTGATGGAGACCGTCGAGCAGCTCATCGCCGATCTGGCTGTCACAGTCACCGGCTCTACGGAGGTCGACTACGGTGTGGACGAGACCGGCGGTCCGCGGCGGATCGCCCTCGCCGCTCCCTTCGCGCGGGTCTCGGTGTACGACGGGTTGGTGCGCT
>CALGHC010000387.1 GCA_937915965.1 uncultured Myxococcales bacterium | reverse complement strand
GCCCACCGACTAGCCGTCGACCTGGCGCGGCGCCAGACCGACCAGCACCGCGGCACCCGCGCACAGCGCGAAGCGCTCCTGCGCCGAACCGTCGCGCACCGCTACCTCGAGCAGGCCGTCGCTGCCGATGAGCGCAAGCGGCTCGCCGTTCGCGACCTCGGCGTAGGTCGCCCGCAACGGCAGCGCGGTGCCGTCCGGCATGCGCACACGCAGCTGACCCTGGCTGGACAGGGCGGCGACCTGCGCCGCCGTCGCGTTGGTGATCGCGTTGCCGAAGCGGTCGGCGTAGAGCACCTGCGCCGCGATCACGTCGTGGTCGCGCACCGCCACCGGCAGATCGAGAGGGGCGAAATCCTGCAGCGGGCTGCCCACCTCCCTCGGCAAGAGGAGGCCAGCCGCGAGGGCCGCCGCGGTGGGCGCGAAGACGTCGCGGCCATGAAAGGTCGATGAGATATGCGCCGGCAGGAAGTGGTGGCGCTCGATCCGCCAGGCCAGGCTCGGACCGAGGCGGTTCACGGCCAGCTTCAGCAAGCCGTTGTCGGGTCCGACGAGGACGTGTCCGCCTGCCTGGACGACCACCGCCGCGCGGGCAGTACCGACCCCAGGGTCGACTACCGCGAGATGTACCGTGCCGGCTGGGAAGCGATTCGCCACATTGCGCAAGATGATGGCGCCGCGGATGACGTCCTGGGGTGGCACCTCGTGGCTGATGTCGACCAAGGTGAGATCGCGCCAGATCGTCAGCGCGGCGCCCTTCATGGCGCCGGAGTAGCCGTCGGCCAGGCCAAAGTCCGTCGTGAAAGTGACGATGCCATTTGGCCGAAAGCCCATCGCTCACTCGCGGTGTCCGGCACGGCCCGCGCGCTGGCTAGGGCGCGGGCTCGGCAGATGTGCGGGTCGCCTCGGTCTGCAGGCCCAGCGCGTCGCGTCGCCCGCAGGCCTCGCGTTCGCCCGCGTCGCAGGCTGTGCTCAACAATACGGCGGCGAGTAGCCGATCCTCGACGACCCCGCGCCCCATGGCGAAGAGCACGCCGAGCCGCGTACACGCCGGCAGGTCACCGTGGTCGCAGGCGATCGCGTAGAGCTTCGAGGCGAGCAGCACGTCATTGCGGGCGCCATCGCCGGTCTCGATCTGACCAGCGAGGTTGCGGCAGCCCGGGCCGAAGTGACGGTCGCAGCTTCGTCTGAACGCGATCACCGCTGCGCGCGCGTTGCGCTCCTTGGCGGGCGCGTTGCGCAACAGGACCCCGAGGTCGTTGCAAGCGATGGCGTCGCCGTCGTCGCAGCGCGCGCCGCAGTCGACCAGGTCGGTCCCAACGCAGACGGGTTCGTAGTGCGAGCTGACATGCGTGCCAGAATGCGCGACGCCGTGCGGCGCCCCGCAGGCCGCCAGCAGGCAGGCGGTGGACGCAATCACGAAGCCAGGAATGAACGAGCGGACCAACACGGGCAACCTCGGTAAGCGGCTCGGGACGCGACCAGGGACGCGCGGCGCCCCCCGACGTTTTCGCAGAGGCCGCGCCGCGCTGCAAGCGCTCGCGGTTTCCCCGATCCACCGCTTCTGGCGCAACTCTTCGTTGTTGCGTCGGTTCGCTCCCTGCGGCGTACACAAGTACGCCTCAGTCGCTCACCTCCTTACGCCTTGATTTGCATCCAGAATCGGCGTCCGGGGAGAATTCGGGTGGTGGATCCTGGGTTTCTGGCCGGCCGCCGCCCCTACGGCCAGCGCATGTCGAGAACGACCGGCGCGTGGTCCGACGGGCTCTCGCCCTTGCGCTCCGCCCGGTCGACCCAGACACGCTCGACCCGCGCCACCAAGGGCTCGGTGACCAGCAGGTGGTCGATCCGCAGTCCCTGGTTGCGTACGAACGCCAGGCGCCGGTAATCCCACCACGAGAAGACGACGTCGTGATCGTCCTGCAATCGAAAGGAATCGGTCAGGCCCCAGTCCAGCAGGCCGCGGAAGGCGGCTCGCATCTCGGGGTTGAAGAGCACGGTCCCCTCCCAGGCGTTGACGTTGCAGACGTCGCTGGCATCCGGGGCGATGTTGAAGTCACCGCACAGCACCAGGGCCTCGTCGGCCGACGCGTGGTCGTCCAGCCACGCGTCGAGGCGGCCGAGCCAGGCGCGTTTGTACTGGTACTTGTCGGAATCCGGCTCGCCACCGTTGGGGAAATAGCCGCAGCAGACCCGAACTCCCTCAAACGTCGCCGCGATGAAGCGAGCCTGCGGATCGTCGACACCGTCGTCGAATCCCCGAACGACGTCCGTGGGCTGGGTGCGGCTGAGGAGCGCGACGCCGTTGTAGGTCTTCTGGCCCCAGGTCACTGCGTGGTAGCCCAGCGCGGCGAAGTCGTCAGTGGGAAACGCTTCGTCGGTGGTCTTGAGCTCTTGGAGGGCGATCACGTCGGGTTGGTGCTGTGTGACCCAGGCGAGGGCGCGCTCGCGGCGTGCGCGGATCGAGTTGACGTTCCAGGTGACGATGCGCATCGAATCATCCTTCGCGGCACGAGCTGTGCGGGGCTGACGAGGCTATCGAGAGCCTATTGAGCCACGCCGAGAGCCTATTGAGCCGCGCCAGCTGCGCCCGACGACTCGGCGGCGACGCGGCCAAAGGCGTCGAGGTAAAGCTGACGAACCTGCTCGGCGAGGG
>CALGHC010000386.1 GCA_937915965.1 uncultured Myxococcales bacterium | reverse complement strand
GCCCATTGAGCGGACCAGCGTGATTTCATTGATTCGATTCTCAGCGCCATGATACCTTGAGCCTTACCCGTGCGCGCAAGCGACGAGGACAGGATCCCAACCTTGGACCCTTCTCCTGGTGACAGTAGCGAGAGCATTCTTCTGACGCTTATCGCTATCGCATTTTGCCTGCTCGGCTCGTTCCTGTTCGCAGGGTCAGAGACGGCGATCACCTCGATGGGTGAGCATCGGATTCGCAAGCTGATCGAGCTTGGCCAGCGACCTGTGCGCTTCTTCGAATGCTGGCTCGACGACCACTCCGGGATCCTCACGACCCTTCTCGCCGGCAACACTATGGTCAACATCACCGCGTCCGCCATGACGACGACCATTGCGCTCGACTTCGCTGCCCACCAGCAGCTCGACAGCGGTACGGCCGATTTGCTGCTCGCCGGCTCGGTGTTTTGTCTCTCGATGCTCGTTCTGGTCTGGGGCGAGATCGCGCCAAAGACCCTCGCCAAGAGCCGACCCGAGACCTTCGTTCCGTTCTTCATCCTGATCTGGTGGTTCCACCTCGCGTCGCGATGGCTGACACGTTCCCTGACCTGGATCGCCAAGACGTCGCTGCGGCTGGTCGGCGTCGACGCCTCTCCCATTGGCTTCGTCGTCACGGAAGAACATATCGAGGATATGGTGCGCATCGGCAGCGAGGAAGGCTCCATCGACGAGGAGCGCGGCGACATGCTGCAAGGGGTGCTCGAACTGTCGGACATCTCGGTGCGCTCGATCATGACCCCGCGCACCGGCATGGTATCGATCGCCCTGACGGCGTCCCTCACCGAGGTGCTTGAGACGATCAGCACATCGAGCTTCTCGCGCTACCCGGTCTACGATGGCAATCTCGATAAGATCGTTGGAATCTTCTACACTCGCGACCTGATTCAGTTCCTCTCCAATGGCAAGCAGGATCTGTCTCTCAGCAATCGGCTGCACGAGGTCATGTTCGTACCGGAGAGCAAGAAAGCGTCGGTGCTCCTCGGCGAGTTTCAGCAGCGCGCCGTGCACATGGCGATCGTCGTCGATGAGCACGGCGGAACCGACGGCATCGTCACGCTTGAGGACATCCTGGAAGAGCTCGTCGGCGAGATCTACGACGAGTACGACGAGCGCGAGCAGGTCTTCGCCCAGAAGGGCCCAAACACCTGGATTGTCGACGCGCGCGCGGAGATCCGCGAGCTCGACGAGGAGCTCGACATCGAGTTCCCCGAGAGTGAGTCCTATTCGACCGTCGGCGGCTTCGTGGTCGAGCAGCTTGGCCGCGTGCCCCAGGCAGGCGAGCACATGGACTTCGAGGATCTGCGGCTGACAGTCCTCGATGCCGACGACAAGCGTGTCGTGCAGGTCGAGATCGAGCGCATGACCAGCGAGTCCAGCCTCATCGAACCTGATTGAGCGCGCTACACGGGTTCTGTGTCTGAGGTTCTGTATCTGAGGTTCTGTATCTGACGTCGATGGCCGTGCAACGCCGCGCCACTTCGCGCTCGCGCGCGGGGCTGGGACATCGCTACGGCAGGTTCACGCTGTGATCCCAGGTGGCCGGCACCTCTGTGACCTGCATGGACAACACGCCGATCGTAACGCCACCGACGACCGCGGCGCCGATGCCCCCCCAGAACCACCACTTCGACAACAGCGAGTTGTCCTTCCTGACGGTCGGCGGCGGCACCTTGTCGAGCTGAACGTCGAGTTCGAGTGCCTCGCCCGCTTTGATCTCAAGGATCTGCTTGTCGACCAGATAGCCTGCCGAGACGACCTGGATGACGTGCTTGCCGGGCGGAACGTCGCCATCGAAAGGGGTAAGACCGACTGCCTTGTCGTCTATGATCACCTGGGCGCGCATGATGTTGCTCTTGATGCGCAGCACGCCACCGGAGGGCACGAGATCGGCCTCGATCTCGACCGAGTCTCCAGCGGCAACCTTGAACGTGTCGACGAATGTAGTGAAGCCGCGCTTCTGAACGCGGATCGTGTGGGCGATTCCAGGCTTGACCGCCACGGGGCCGTCTAGCGGAACCGTACCGACCATGTCGTCGTCGATGTAGACATTCGCGTCGCGCGTCAACGACATCAGCTCGACGGTCGCCGGTCCCTTGCTAGATCCCTTTGACCGTGGACGGCGCGCGAGGGCGTCTGCCGGCGCAAAGGCGATGACAATCAACGCCATGGCCAGAGCGAGCGAGACGGTGCGGGCCTGCCGGATGTTGGGTTGGGGTCTCGACATTGCGGCCTCGTCGAAAGAGGCGGACGTAGCCGCCAGGACCAGGGAACTTCATTGTCGCGCGCCCGCTGTCCCCAGGCAAGTCGAGTCGCGGGGCCAGCGCGGGATTCGCCTCTGGCGCCTCCCGGCGGTCGCGACGAACCTCAACCCGAATCTGCGCTCGACGGCGCCCCGCCAGGACCGACCGGTCCACGAATCTCGGCGAGCGTCGCACGGACCCCCCGCGCGGCCTCGTCGACTGCTTCGGCGGCAGAGGGGGGCGGCACCGCGGCGTAGCGCGCGAGATCCCAGGCACGAGCGAAGCGATCGATCCCAGCGGCGGTTGGCGCGTGCCAGGTTACCAACCGCGCGGCGAGGCCGGCCCAGGTCTCCCGGCGCCGACGGTAGATTCCGCGCCGTCCGAGGTGGCGCTCGAGGCCGGCGGCGGCACGACGCAGACGGCCAGCGACCTGCGATCGGGGCGCGTGGCGGCGCAACCACAGCCAGCGCAGCAGGGCGGCGACGCCAACCAGGGCCGCGACG
>CALGHC010000385.1 GCA_937915965.1 uncultured Myxococcales bacterium | reverse complement strand
AGCGACCGTAGCGTGCCGGCCCGGCACGAGCGCCTCAGCCCGCGCGCGCGCTGTCCTGTGCGTCGTCGCGACTGCTCCCCGCGCCTCGCGGCCTTCTTTGTGCCGCGGGCGCGGCGCCACGGCCCACCACGGTCAGTCGGCGTCGTCGAGGAAGAAGCGGATCTTGAAGGCTCGAAGCCGGACCGCGACGGCCATGCCGCCGCGCCGTCCGGGCGCGAACCGACAGCGCTTCAGGGCGGCGACCGCGGCCTCGGACAGGCCGTTCGGTAGACCTTCGACGATCCGGATGTCGCGCGTGCGGCCGTCATCGCCGACGATGAGGTCGAGCACGACCGTTCCCTCGGTCCCCGCCGCGCGGGCCCGCTCGGTGTAGTCGCCACGGCACCTTCCCCGCATCGTCGGCATCTTGGTCACTTCGTAGACGGGGACCGGCGGCGCGAGCGCCTTGACCGGGCCGGCGCGTTTGGGCGCCGGTGCGTCCTCTGGCTTCGCCATCAGGGTGTTCCCCACTGGCATGGCCGGCCCAGCGCCGGCCGCCGACGTCGACTCCATCGTAAAGCCAAAGACGGGCGTATCGGTCGTGTCAGTCGCCACCGCGTCGCTGTTTGGTTCGGGCAGATCGCGTTGCGGAGGTGGTCGGTCGGGCGGTGGCTGGCGACGCTGCGGTCGCGCTCGTGGCGGCTGCTTGCGCGGCACCTCGTGGACGATCTCAGGCACGGGCAGCGGCTTGGTCGGTTCGACCGGCTCGGGTTCGGGCTCGGGTTCGGGAGGCAGCGGCTCTGGCGGGGGCGGCGTTCGCACGACCTGCATCACGACCGAGTGTGGACGACGCTGCACCTCCTGCGGTGGCAGCTGCTGCATGGCGCGGCCGCCTATCGCGTGCAATAGCAGCGAGACGACGATCGCGACCAAGATTCGCGTCGTGTAGCCCAAGGCTTCAGCCCTCCGCGCCAGCGCGCGCTGGCTCGCGTGGTGACTCACCAGGCGCCAGGGGCGGCTGCAGCGCCGCTGGGTCGATGTTGATGGCGAACGAGGCGACGCCGAGGGTCTTGACGACGTCGATCACCCAGACGACGCGGCCGTGGCTGGTGTCGCGGTCCGCTGCGATGATCGCCTGGGTCTTCGGGTCCTTGGCCACCGCCGCGCGCACTGCGTCCTGCAGGCCGCCCGCCGAGATCGCCTCGCCGTTGAGGAAGAGGGCGCCGCCGGCGGTCAGCGTCACCGCGATGGTCGTCGGCGCTGGCGTCACGCCCTGCGAAGCCTTGGGCAGGTCGACCTCGATCGCCTGGCGGGCGATCAGGTTGGCGGTCAGCATGAAGATGATCAGCAGGACCAGCATGATATCGACCAGGGGCGTGACGTTGATGTCGGTGATCAGGCCACCGCGTCCGCGTTTTGCGCTACCGGCCATCAGCTGGCCTCCCGGCCGCCGGCGTCGGCCCCGGCGGCCCCCGGCGTTTGCGCCGTCGCGCTCGGCTGCCGCTTCACCCAAGCCAGCACCGCGTGGCTGACCCCCTCGGCGGCGACGACACAGCGCTCGACGTGGCGCGAGTAGAAGTTGAACGACGCGACCGCCGGCAGCGCGACCAGCAGGCCAACCGCCGTCGCGACCAGCGCCTCAGCGATGCCGGCCATCACCGCCTGCGAGCCGGCCGCGGTGTTCAGCGACAGGTCGTGGAAGGCCCGAACGATGCCGAGCACGGTGCCGAACAGGCCGATGAATGGCGCGTTGCTGCCGAGCGTGCCCAGGAAGGCGAGGCCTCGCTCGTAGCGCAGGCGCTCGGCCTGTACGGTGGCCTCTGCGTGCTCCTCGATGGAGGCCGCGCCGTCATCGGCGTGCAGCATGCACACGCGCGCCACGGTGACAGCCATCGATCGGCTGCCCTCCAGCTCGGCTACCGCCGCTACATAGCCGCGCTCGCGGATCGCCGCCAACGCTCGCTCAAGTGCCCGTTCGGGCCGCCGGTGCCAGATGTAGAAGTACAGCCGCTCGATCATCACCGCGACGGCGATCAGGCTCAGACCGAGCAGGAGCCACAGCACCCAGCGCGAGCCCGCGCGCAGCATCAACTCGAGCAGCTCGGCGTCGAGGGTCACGGCGGTGGCGCCGGCGGCGGTGGGCGTCGCCGCGGTGGCGAACAGCATCGTGGCGAAGGTCTCCATCGTCTCTCCCGGGGCTCAAGGTGGTCGACAGGGCTCAAGGTGGTCGACAGGGCCCATCCCGACCGGGCCCACCGGCGCTACGCTACAAGCGGGCACGGAAGCCGACGGTTGGCAGGACGTAGCGGATCGTCGCTCCTGGCGCGATCTCCTCGGGGTGCAGCGCGACGTTGCCGATGTCGACGTAGAAATCGAGCAGCCAGTTGTGCCAGACCGCTCGCTTGTCGATGCGGATGTCGAAGCGCATGTAGCCGTCGGTGCGTGCTGCGTTGTAGCCGAACGACGTCGTCGCCGGCTTGCCGCTCTGGTATTGCATGCGCACGCCCAGCTCCCAGTTGCGCGGCAGCGGCACGCCGGCCACGACGTTGAGCAGGTGGGTCCTGTCGAAGTCAAAGGGCACCCACTCGCCCTCCCGCTCGCGTTCCGACAAGGACAGCGTGTACGAGATCCAGCCGAAGGCGCCGGAGCGGGCCTTGCGTCGCAGCAGCACCTCGAGCCCGTAGGCCCGCCCGACCTGCGGCACCAGGAAGCCATCGATCGTCGCCTGCGCGTTGGAGTCGCTGTCGCTCTTGTCGACGACCTCGCCTGGCGCGGTGGTCGGCGCGCTCTGCTGGATGTCGCCCACGTCCGCGTTGATCTGCAGGTCGAACACAACTGGGTCCATGTGGTTGTAGTAGGCCTGCACATCGACGCCGAATCCATGCGGCAGCGGCACCTCGACGCCGATGCTCGTCTGGATGGCGGTCAGCAGGCCGAAGCGCAGCGGCATCGTGTCGAGCCCCGGGATCGGCAGGAAGAAGCGCGGTGGCTGATGAAACACACCGACGCCCCCCTTGAGCCACACGGACTCGTCGTCGCGCCCGGTCTCGGTCGCGCCGGCCGGCAGCCCCGGGGTCGCCAACCGGTAGCGCACCGACAGGCGCGGGTCCACGCCAGGCGCCGTCGTGTTGCCGTCATCGTATACGTCCGTGCGCACGCCGGGCCGGATCAGCCAGTCGTCGTTGGGGCGCCACAGGACCTCGGCCCAACCAGTACCGCTGTAGAAGCGCGAGAGGTCCTCGCTGAACGGGCCCGTATCGGGGCCACCGTCGGCGATCGTGCTGGTCTGTTGCTGGCTGGTGTCGCGCAGCTGACCTTCGACGCCGACGCGCAGCTCGAGGCGATCGCTGAGGTGGGCCCTCCAGCGCGCCCGCGGCTCGAGCGACAGCGCTCGGATGCCCGTTTCGCTGCCGAAGAGGGTGTCATCGACGCCAAAGACGAGCCGGTAGAGGCTCTCTATCTGGCGACCGCTGTGCTGATAGTGCAGGTCGAGGCGGTGGAACGAAAAGCGCAGCAACGGCTCGAGTTCGACGTCCCGGTCGGCCGGATCCGCATCTTCGGGTCGGCCGCTGACCTCGTCGCTTGCGCCAAACGCGAAGACCGTCCAGCCGTGTCGGGCCGACCCGCCGTCGAGGCGCAGTTGGTAGTCCCAGTAGGACAACGACGCCTCGTCAGTGGCGAGCGACATGAGGATGCCCGGGTAGCCGATCCGGCCGGCGACGGTCGCGGTGGCGGCGATGCCGGGCACCGGGTGGCGCACCAGGACGCCGGTCTGAAGCAGGTTGAGATCGATGTCGACGATTCGCTCGTCGGCGCGGGCGCGGCGGGTGCCGCCGTCGATAATGCCGGCGGTATAGCCGCCATACGAAACGGGGAAGCCGCCAGGATAGAAGTTGATCTCGTCGATGAAGTCGGGGTGGATCACCGACGGCCCGGCCAGCATGTGGAAGAGCAGGGGCACACGTACGCCGTCGATCAGGTAGCCCGTCGAGCCCGGGCTGGCGCCGCGTACGACGGGAAAGGGCAAGAGCGCCATCACCGAGGCGACGCCGGGCAGCGTCTGCACCACGCGGAAGGGGTCGCCAAAGGTGCCGGGGATCTGGGTCAATTCGGGGCCGCGCAGGGTCGTGCGGGCGACCTCGGTGCGCCGCCGCTCGCTGTAGACGACGATCTCGTAGGGGTCGTAGCTGTCGCGCTCGATCAGATACGCGACCGCCAGCTCCTCGTTGTCGACCAGCCTCTCGCGCTGCAGGAAGGCGAGGCAGCCGGTGCCGCGTATCACCACCCGGGCGGCGCCGGGAGGGACCTCGATGCGGAAGCGTCCGCCTGCGTCCGACAACGTGGTCCAGGTCTTGCCGCCGACCTGCACGGCGACCGTCGCGCGGCGTACCGGGAGGCGGGTGCCCTTCTCGCGCAGGCGGCCGCGCAGGACGCTGCTGCGCTTGGGGCCGGTGTCGGTGACCGCCGCAGGCCGGGCCACCTCGGGCGGCAGGAAGGTGTGCGCATAGGCGATCTCGACCGTCACCGGCTTGCCGCCGTAGCGCGCTGGCTCGAAACGGAAGGCACGCGTCGCGGCGATGACGGCCGCGTCGAAGGCAGCGATCCCCGGCTCGACCAGGCTGGCCTGCGAGACCAGACCGTCCGGACCGACACGCAGCTTGACCCGTACCGTGATCGGCTGATCGTGCGCCGGCGCGTCGATGGGATAGGCCACCGTCGTCTCGGATAGCGCCCGCGGGGGCTCGAGGGACGCCGTTGCCTGCGCCTGCGCGGCCACGGCTGGCTTGCTCGGTGAAGCCGTGCGCGGGTCGACCGCCTGGGCGTGCGCCGTCGCGGCGCCGTGCGC
>CALGHC010000384.1 GCA_937915965.1 uncultured Myxococcales bacterium | reverse complement strand
ACTGCGCCAGGCCGATGCCAGTGAGAGCGAGGACGACGCCGAAGGTCGCGGCAAAGTCTTCCAACAGCACCGCGACCAGCATCGGGTCTTTGAGGCGGCGCAGATACGCGCCCCATGGCATGGCGTTGGGTCGTTCCCTCACCAGCTGCGCGACCGCCATCATCAGAACGGCGCCGTCGAGGAAGAAGGCGAAACCGAGCACAGACCAGGTCAACCAGCCCACCTCGAGGGTCGCGGGCGGGTGCAGGACCGTGGTGATGCCGTGATAGACCGTGACGCCACAGCCCAAGAAGAAGATGCCCAGGGCCGAGACGAGGGCCCAGAAGAAGGCCGCCTGGCCGTAGCCATACGGATGACGCTCGTCGGGGCCGCGGGCAGCGTGGCGCAGGCCGACGAGCAAGAGCGCCTGGTTGCCGACGTCGGCGAGGGTGTGGATCGCTTCGCTGAGCATCGCACCAGAACCCGAGACCCCCCACGCCGCGAACTTCAGCACGGCGATCACCGTATTGCCGGCGAGGGCGCTGACGACGGTCACTGCGGATCCGGTACGGGCCATTGCCACCTCCACTGCTGGCGCAGACGGTAGCGCCCCCGCGCACCAACGCCAAGAGCCGAGGCGCTACAAGGCAGCCACGCCCGCAGCCGCCCGGTCGGTGCGCCCCGGGGTACTGTCCCTGGCCCGGCGCAGGACACCGCGATCGCGGCGCGATCGTTGAGCCTCCGCGCCGATGGTGGTAAGCCGCGGGGCTGATATCGCCCCTACCGCGAGCCGCCCGGAGCGCATGAAGCAACAGGTCCCCGCTCATCGCCGTCACCGCATGTCGCAGGGCCGTCGTACCGGTGTGTGGCTGGCCAGCCAGGCCCATCACTTTCGAAAGTTCATTGAGGGACTCGTCTACGCGGTCCTCACGCCCCTGCTGCTCGACGACCTGGGGGTCGCTGGCTACGGCGTCCTCGGGCTCGCCTGGGCGCTGACCGCGGTCTGGGAGCTGCTCGGCACCGGCCTGCGCCGCGGCTACCCGACCCTGCTCGAAGAGCTCGCCCGCAAGGGCCAGCGGGCCGAGGCGGCGAGCCTGCGCGCGGCGACCATCCAGGCGGCGATCGGTCCCGGGCTGATCGGCCTCGCCGTGGCGATGGTCTTCGGCATCGTCACCGGCAGCATCCTGACGGCCCCCGGCCTCGTCGGTCGCGAGGCGGCGATCTTCATCTCGCTCGCTGGCCTGCGCACCGCGCTCTACGCGCCGCTGTCGATCCACGAAGCCACCAACATCGCCCTGGCGGTGCCGTCGCGGCGCACTTCGTTGAGCTGGCTCACGCTTGCGCTCGAGACCGGCGCGGTCGTCGCCACCGTTGTCTTCGATCTGGGCCTGCTGGGGCTGGGCGGGCTGCAGCTGGTCACCGCGCTGGTCATCGGCTTGATGCACCGCAGCGTCAGCCGCCGCCTGCTGCCACCGCTGGGTGCCGCGCCCGAGCCCATCGCGGAGATCATGCGGTCGCTGGCGGCGAAGGCGACCTACCACGCGCTCGACGGTCTGGGATGGGTGCTGATCCAGCGTATTGACGCCGCCCTCGTCGCCCTGCTCGTCGGCCTCGATCAGGTCGCGCTCTACGTCATCGTCGCCGAAGCCTGCCTGGGGGTCGCCCGCTTTGTGATGCGTATGACGACGACCCTGATGCCGACGATGCCGCGCCCCGGCGAGGCGCACGATCGCGGCACGCTGCGCCACGTCTTTGTGCGCTCCCTCGATGGCGGCCTGCTCGCCGGTGGCGCCGTCGCGGTGCTGTTGTGGGCGTTCGGGCCAGCGCTGCTCAGCCGCTGGCTGGGCGTCGAGACAATCGACCAGCGCCTGCTGTACGCCTTCGCCGGCTTCGTCGTCGTGTCGGCGCCGGTCTCGGTGTCCTGGGCTTTCCTCGACCCCATGGGCTTCGGCCGCTTCCGGCTGGGTTCGAGCCTGCTCGAGGCTGTGGTCAAGGTCGGCATCGCCGCGGCGCTGTCGGTGAAGTACGGCGCTGTGGGTGTGGCCTTCGGCACGGTAGCCGGCCGCGTCCTGACGACCGCGTGGCTCACGCCAATCTACGCCGCGCGCAAGCTCGGCATCGGCCTCATCGGTCTGACCTTTGGCCGAATCCTGCGCCTGATCACCGGCATCGGCCCGGCGCTGGCTGTGGCCTGGCTGTTCCTGCGCTTCCGGCCGCCCACCGACGCCGCTCGTCTGGTGCTTGAGGTCTGCGTCACGCTGATCGTCGCGGTGGTCTGCGCATTCGCCACGTGGACCCTCGCCGGCGGACGCGCCGAGTCCGAGCCAGTGGCCGGCCGAGACGGCCCAACCAAGTAACGCTGCGCGATCAGCCGAGAGCTGGGCCGGACGCATCCCGCTCCGCGATGACGTCGTCGAAGAGGCGCGCGAGCCGGGCGGCGGTCTGCACAGAAGAGAACGACTCGACGAGGTCGGCGGCAGGTGCGTAGTCGTTGAGCCCCGCGTCGTGAGCCGCCAGGGCGCGGGCGATCAGGTCGGCGGCGCCGGCAACGTCGTCGGGGGCGAAGGTCTCGCCGGTGCGGGTCGAGGCGACCAGATCGGCGAGCTCGCCGGGTGGCGCGAGGCAGAGGATCGGCCGCTCGACCAGCAAGTAGTCGAAGAACTTCGCCGGCACAAAGAGCCGCTCGCCGCCGTAGCCGATCAGCAGCAGCAGGTCGGCGCGGGCCAGCTCACGCAGGCCTTCGGCATAGGGCACGACGGGCTGGAAGCGGTAGACAGACGACAATCCGAGCGAGACGGCGAGGTCGAGGTCGTCATGCGACACCCTGCCGAGATTCACCAGGTCAAAGCGGTCGGGCGCGATGCCGCGATTGTCACGCAGCGAGGCGATCGCCCGCAGCACCGTCGCCATGGAGCGCGGCCCGTAGCAGTTGCCAAAGTGGCGGATCAGCAAAGGCCGTGTCTCGGCCCGCCCCCCGTGTGCGGCGGCGCCATCGGCCAGCGCTTCGACCTGTTGCGCCGGCTCCGACAGCCCGGCGCGATGCTCGGGGTCGAAGCTGTTGTAGACGGTGGCGAAGCGCGACGCGGGCAGCTCCGGCATCGCCTCGCGGTACGCCGTCGTCGTCGCCTCGCTGGTGAAGACCACGCGATCCGCCGCCGTAAAGAGACGTCGCTCGATGCGTTTCTCCCACGCTTGCCGCCAGGCGGGGTGGCGGCGTTGCAGGAAGTTGAGCGTCCACGGGTCGCGCAGGTCCAGCACCAACGGCAGGCCGGTCTGCTTTCGCGCCGCGTCGCCAAAGAGCAGCATCGTGTAGGGGCTTGAGGTGACAAAGATCAGGTCAGCGCCGTGCCTGCGGGCCAGCTCGCCGAGGTTGCGGCCCATCCAGGGCGTCAGCACGGCGTCGCGACCGACGGGCAAGCGCGTGTTGCGGCGCAACCAGGTCACCGCACCGCCGGCGCCCGGTCGCCAGCGCGTCGGCGCAGCGCGCG
>CALGHC010000383.1 GCA_937915965.1 uncultured Myxococcales bacterium | reverse complement strand
AGCGACGACAACCCCTGCACCGATGACGCCTGCGACCCCCAGACTGGCGACTGCGTGGCGACGCCGGTCGCTGCCGACGTGCCCTGCGACGACGGGCTGCCCTGCACGAACGGAACGGTCTGTGACGGCACTGGCAGCTGCGCGGGCGGCGTCAACGGCTGCGGCTGTACGTCGATCAAGGACTGCGCGGCCTTCGACGACGGCGACCCTTGCAACGGCTCGCTCTACTGCAACGACGCCCTCGCCGTGCCGAAATGCGAGGTGCTGCCCGCCAGCGTCATCGTCTGCGACCCCAGCGCCGACAGCGCCTGCGCGGTCGACACCTGCGATGCGGCGACGGGCGCTTGTCTGCTTCAGCCGGTCGCCAACGGCAAGGCATGCGACGACGGCAGCGCATGCACCTTGGGCGAGGTCTGCAACGACGGGTCCTGCAGCGCCAACGTCAACGTCTGCCAGTGTCAGGTGTCGGCGGACTGCGTCGCCTTCGAGGACGGCAACCCCTGCAACGGCACGCTGTACTGCGATACGGCCAAGGCGCCCTACCAGTGTCGGGTCAACGCGGCGAGCGTGGTGAGCTGCCCCAAACCGGCAAACACCTGCCAGGTCGCGTCCTGTGACGCCCAGGCGGGCGGCTGCGTGATCGCAGCTGCCGGCGACGGGACGCTGTGCAGCGACGGCAACCCCAAGACGGTCGGCGACGCCTGCGAGGCCGGCGCGTGCGTGCCGGGCACCGATTTGGCCCAGTGCAAGAGCGACGGCGACTGCGCCAAGCACGAGGACGGCGACTACTGCAACGGCGTGCTCTTCTGCAACAAGGCGACCCAGACCTGCGAGACCAACCCGGCCACCAAGGTGAGCTGCCCCAGCGCCGGCGACGGGCCCTGCCTCAAGAACATCTGCCAGCCACAGAGCGGCGTCTGCGCGATGAAGGCGGTCCTCGAGAAACAAGCGTGCGACGACGGCAACGGCTGCACGGTCGGCGAGGTCTGCGTTGCAGGAGCGTGCACGGCCAGCGCCGACACCTGCGTGTGCAAGTCCAACGCCGACTGCGTCGCCCAGGACGACGGCGATCTCTGCAATGGCACGTTGTTTTGCGATCTGGGCACCGGTCAGTGCGTGCTCAACGCGGCCACCGTCGTCGCCTGCCCGACCGTCGATGACGGACCGTGCATCCACAACACCTGCGTCGCCAAGACCGGCGCGTGCGCGATGGCCATCGCCGCCACCAACACCGCTTGCGACGACGACGACCCCTGCACGGCCGGCGAGGCATGCGTCGACGGCGCGTGCGCCGGCACCAAGGTCTGCGCGTGCAGCGAGGACGCCGACTGCGCGAGCCAGGAAGACGGCAACCTGTGCAACGGCACGATGTACTGCAACAAGAAGAGCGGCAGCTGCGAGGTCAACCCTGCGAGCGTCAAGGTCTGCCCGACCGTCGACGACACGGCCTGCGCGCAGAACCAATGCGACGGTCCGACCGGCGCGTGCAAGATGATTCCGGCCTTCAACGGCGCGCAGTGCAACGCCGACGACAACCCGTGCACGGCGAACGACCACTGCGACGCGGGCGCATGCAAGCCTGGCAAGAACACCTGCGACTGCTTTGTCGACGGCGACTGCGACGGCAAACAAGGCGCCGACAAGTGCGTGGTCGACCTCTTCTGCGACAAGGAGAACTACACCTGCAAGCCGACCGCGCTGGTCACCTGCGACACCGCGCTCGACACGCCGTGCGCCAAGACCGCATGCAACCCGGCCACGGGCGTATGCGAACAGACGGTCAAGCTCGAGGGCACCATCTGCGGCGAGGGCGCGCTGTGCAACGGCGTCGAGATCTGTCTGGGTGGCGGGTGCGTCGCCGGCGACCCGATCGACTGCAGCGACGCCGACCCGTGCACCGCCGACACCTGCGACGCCCAGCAGGGGTGTCAATACGCGGCGCTGTCAGACACCCCTTGCGACGACGGCAACATCTGCACCAGCGCCGACAGCTGCAAGATCGGCAACTGCGTGGGCACCGCCAAGGACTGCAGCGACGACAACGTCTGCACCGACGACGCATGCGATCCGACCACAGGCTGCGTCTACCTGCCGTCGCAAGCTTCAGGCTGCGACGACGGCGATCTGTGCAGCGTCGGCGACTTCTGCTTCCAGGGGCTGTGCCTCAGCGGCAGCAAGGTGCTCGCCTGCGACGACGGCAACCCGTGCACGAACGACACCTGCGACGCCAAGCAGGGCTGCGTCGCCCAGGCCGCGACCGGCAGCAAGTGTGACGACGGCAGCGCGTGCACCGTCAACGAGAAGTGCACCAACGGCCAGTGTGTCGGCTCGCCGCGCGACTGCGACGACGGTCTGGGCTGCTCGAAGGACAGCTGCGACGCCGACGCCGGCTGCGGTCACGCCATCGAGATAGGCAGCAAGTGCGACGACGGCAACGCGTGCACGGCCGGCGACGCGTGTGCGGCTTCGGGGGCGTGCTCGCCCGGCGGCGGCCTGAGCTGCGACGACAACAACGGCTGCACCGCCGACGGCTGCGACCCGGTGGCCGGCTGCAGCCACCAGGCCGTGGGCGGTATCGGCTGCAACGACGGCGACGCATGCACGACCGGCGACTCGTGCGTGGCCGGCGGCTGCGTCGGCTCGCCTCTGGGCTGCGACGATGGCGAGGCGTGCACCGTCGACAAGTGCGACAAGCTCAGCGGCTGCAGCCACGCGGCGCAGACCGGCGAGGCGTGCAGCGACGCCAACGCGTGCACCAGCGGCGACGCCTGCCTCGCCAACGGCATCTGCAAGGGCGGCCCGCCGGTCGACTGCAGCGACGACAACGTCTGCACCCTCGACGTCTGCGACATCGCCGCGGGCTGCAAGAGCACGGCGTTGGCCGGCACGCAGTGCTCTGACGGGGATCTCTGCACCACCAACGACGCCTGCCAGGGCGGCACCTGCAAGGGCGCGGTGCGCGACTGCGACGACGGCAAGGCGTGCACCAAGAACGACTGCGACAAGACCAAGGGCTGCCTGAACACGCCGACCACCGGCGCGCAGTGCAACGACGGCGACGCATGCACCGGCGCCGACGCGTGCAACAGCAAGGGCTACTGCGACGGCGTCGCGCTGGTCTGCGACGACAACAGCGTGTGCACCTTCGACACCTGCAGCTCGTTCAGTGGCTGTGTCTACACCAAGCTCGAGGGCGCCGCCTGCGACGATGGCAAGGTCTGCACCGAGGCCGACGCATGCGCATCGGGGGTCTGTGCGGGCCTGACCATGGACTGCGACGACGACAACGTCTGCACCGACGACAGCTGCGACGTCGTCGCTGGCTGCAAGAATGTCTTCCCCGAGACCAAGCCCTGCAACGACGGCGACGAGTGCACGGCCGGCGACAAGTGCGCAGCGGGCACGTGCAGCGGCCAGCTCAAAGACTGCAGCGACGGCAATGACTGCACGGTCGACACCTGCAACAAGTACGTGGGCTGCCTGTACAAGAACGCGGTCGCCGACGCGAGCTGCAGCGATGGCGACCAATGCACGGTCGACGCCTGCGACGGCCTGGGCACCTGCCAGATCGGGCCGCAGCTGTGGTCAAAGGCGCTGCCGGCCGGCTACACGCCGTACGACATGATCATCGCCGCCGACGGCGCGGCGATCGTCGTCGGTCAGGCCGACACGGCGGCGGCGGGGTCGTTCTTCTACCGAATCCCCCTGGGTGTGAAGCAGCCTCAGCCGGTGCTGCAGCCGACGTGGCGGCGCTGGCGCAAGGTCCGGGCTCGGCCGGGCGGCGGCTATTTCGTCGTCGGCGACAAGGCAGGGGTCGACCCCGACCCCACCAAGATCAGCACCATGCCCGCGCTCGTACGGCTCGACGACAACGGCAAGTTCCTGGCGTTCCAATACAGCCAGCCCAGCGCCGCCGACAACTTCTCGGAGTTCGAGATCGGAAAGAACTACATGGCATTGGGCGGAGTCCGGCACCATGCAGGTCCGACACAGCGAGGCTTTCGCTTCGCGCACGCCAACGTCTCCGACATGAAGTTCGTCCACAACGCCCGCTGGATACCCGCTGACGTCAACGAATACTCGCGCCTGCACATGAACGGCATGGCAATGCTCGCCGACGACACCCTGGTCGCCGCGGTGACGGCCAACACGGCGCTCTCGACCACCTTGTACCTGGTGCGGGTCAAGACCGACGGCACGGCGACCGGCGAGGTGATCTGGAACTACGATGGCATCACGCGCGCGGCTTTCGACCTGGCACGGGTAGCCCGGCTGGTCCCGGACCCGACCGGCGGCTTCGACCTGTACCCGCAGACCGGAGTGCGCCGCTACAACGACAAGGGCGAGTGGTACCGGCGGTCGTCGATTGGCCTGGGCGGCGAGGTCGGCGACCCGATCGTGATCCGTGGCCAGCAGCGGGTGATGGCGCGCATGAACAACGGCGTCCCCTGGCTGTACTTCCACATGCGCCTCAACGTCGGGACCCACACCCAGCTGCAGCTGCCGACGATGGCCCGACACATCGCGGTCGGGCCCAACCGCGAGATCTACCTGCTGACCGCGCCAGATGGAAAGTGGCAGGTCGAGCGCCGCGATCAGTGGGGCGCGACCGTGTGCAGCGACTGCCTGACCAAACACGCAGCGGGTTGCGCGGACCCCAGCTCGTGTCAGGCGGACGTCTGCTATGCCAGCGGCGGCTTCTGCGGCGGCTCGAAGGGCCCCGTCTTCTGCACGGATGGCGACCCATGCACCGACGACCTGTGCAGCCCGGACATGTCGACGTGCAGCCACACGCCCGCGACCGGCGCGGTGTGCAAGCTGGGCGACAACCACTGTGTGCTCGGCAACGGCACCTGCACCGACCAGGGCGTCTGTTCCGGCGTTCCCACCGTGCCGAGCTGCGACGACGCCAACCCCTGCACGGTCGACGTCTGCCGGGGAGTCGGCGGCTGCATGCACGACCAGCTGCCATCGGGCACGGTGTGCGGCGACGAGAAGTACTGCTCCAAGGGGACATGCGTATCGACACCGCTGTCGTGCCAGCTGACCTACACGGGCAGTCCGATGACTCTGGCGGCCGGCAAGATGCAGGTTGTGCCGGTCTTCTTGGGCCAGCTGCCGCACGCCAAAAAGCTAGCGTGGGTGCGCGCCGAGGTGGGCTACGAACCGATGAAGATCCATGAATTCAAAGGAGTCACAGAATTCAAACACTCGAGCCTCGCCCCGAACGTGCCGCCCATCTTGCATCAGGGCCAGGCGGGCTGCGAGGACCGTCCGTACGTCGACTGCCTGCCTTGGTGGCTCACCGGCGGCTATGTCACGCTCGCCTACCCGCAATCGCACAGCCGCAGTTGGTTCGACCAATCGGTCGGCGTCACGCTGAACGGTTACTCCATGCTGCTCATCGAGTTCGCGAACCCGGCGCCGGCGAACAAGTACTCAATCTACAAATGGAAGATGACGATTGGCTGGCTGTGTCCGTGAGGCTGGCAGCACCGTAGCGGCGACCGAGCCCCACCTCCGGGCGCTTGGTGATACCTCCGGCACCCGCTGACAGCTCCCGGGCACCTGCTGGCACTTGTGCGCGCAGCCATCCACCCCGGGCGACGGATACGCCGGCTTCGGGGGGGGCCGGCCAGCGGTAGACGCCGACGCGATAGGTCTTGCCAGCCTCGGGCTTGGGGACGCCGATCTGCTGCAGGGCGCCAGTGGCGCTGACCAGCTTCGACCACACCGGGTCGTCGGCGGCGCTCGACGGATCGCCCCAGTTCGGTTTCGGGTCCAGGAAGAAGGCGTCGTAGCAGGATGCATAGCAAGGGTCGGCGGCGCCGTCGCCGTCGAGATCCGGCAGGCCGGCGTCGACGGCGCTGGGGTGGGCGAGGTGGAGCTGTAGAGTTGCGGCGGCGCCACCGTCGAGGACGGGCCAGCTGACCTCGACGAGGAGCTCGTAGTCCGGCAGCACATCGAAGACCTGGATCGCCAGCGCGCCTGCGCAGGCGCTGCCTGAGGCGGCGCCCTCAGCCGCCGACCATCCCGACAAACGACCGGCAGTTCGCCTCGATGTCCGGGCCCTGCGCCACCAGATCGCCACCGACGAGGAAGATCACCTCGGGGCCGTAGAACTCGATCAACTCGGGCACGCGCTGCAGCTGCATGCCGCCACCGGGGGTTGGCCAGATGGGCTTGAGCGCGCCCATCTCGACCTCGCAGCCGCGCACGATGTCGCGGCACTGCTGCTGCGAGAAGCCAAAGCGTCCTCCGGCGTGCGGGTAGATGGTCGCGTCGGCGCCGGCGAGGCGCATCAGCTGGCCGAAGATCACGGCGTGGCCGATGCCGTTGTCGTCGCTGGTCACGAAGCTGCCGAGGAAGGCGGGGTGAGCGAGGATCGGCAGGCCGATCGTCTGGTCGTCGGCCAGGGCCCGCATCGAGTCGAGGCCGACCAGGCCGGGGCAGACGAGCAGCGCGCCGGCGCCGTGGTCCTTGGCGAGGCGCGCGCGGTCGATCAGCTCGCCGGCGGGGGCGGTGACGTTGGGGGCGTAGAGGATCGGTCGGCCGGCGATCTCGGCGCCCTCGCGCACGGCTGGCGCGCAGAGCTCGACGCGGCTGGCGAAGGTGGCGAAGGGCTGGTTGGCGAGGCCGTGGTCGTCCTTGACGATGTCGATGCCGCCGGC
>CALGHC010000382.1 GCA_937915965.1 uncultured Myxococcales bacterium | reverse complement strand
GACGACGCGTCAGGGGAAGACCCAGCGGCAGCGGCAGCGACGTCGGTTGCGGCGACAGCGACGTCGGTTGCGGCGGCAGCGACGTCGGTTGCGGCGACAGCGACGTCGGCGGGGGCGGTGCCGGGCGTACGCATCCGCCGCGAGGCGAGCAGGAAGACCAGGCCGAGCACGCCGTTGATCGACGCGCCCAGACGCATTCCTCCGGCAAGGCCGACCGCCTCGAGCATCCAGAAGCCGGCGACCGCGGCGCCCAGGGCCGCGCCGAGGCTGTTGACGAAGTACAGCCGGGCGACCACGGCGCCCGCGTCGGCGAGACGAGTGGTCACCGCCCGGGCCAGGACGGGCAGCGTGCCGCCCATCAGCACCGCCGGCGGCAGCAGACAGCCGATGGCGAGGACGAGCTTGAGAGCCGGCAGCAGCGGCGAGTCGGCGCCGACCGTGCGCGCCAGGGCGACGTAGAGTGACGTCACCACCTCGAAGAGCTCGGGGAAGACGACGCAGAAGACCGCGATGCCGATCTCAAGGGCGGCGTACAGGGCGAAACGGTCGGCGACGCGGTCGGTCAGGCGACCAAAGATCGCGTTGCCGATCGCCAGTCCGCCCATGAAGGTGGCGAGGACCAGGGTGTGGGCCTCGGCTGTGCCACCGATGAACAGACCGAGATAGCGCCCCCAGATGACTTCGTAGACCAGCCCAGCGAAGCCGGAGAGCAGGAAGCCCGCGGCGACGAGCGCGACCAGCGCCGGCGAGGCCCGAGGTGGGGCAGGCCGGGCAGGTGGGGCAGGCCGGGCAGGTGGGGCAGGCCGGGCGAGTGGGGCAGATGGGGTCAGCGGATCACACCGTGTTTGCGCCCGACGCGGACAAAGGCGTCGACAGCGCGGTCGAGGTGGGCAGGCTCGTGGGCGGCCGAGATCTGCACGCGAATGCGAGCGGCGCCCTTGGGTACGACCGGGTACGAGAACCCGACGACGTAGATGCCCTCGGCGAGCAGATCGCGGGCCATGTCGCCAGCGAGGCGGGCGTCGCCGAGCATGATCGGCACGATCGGGTGTGGGCCAGGGCGGATGTCGAAGCCAGCGGCCGTCATGCGATCGCGGAAGGTGCGCGTGCTGTGCTCGAGCTTGTCGCGCAGCGCTGTGGTCTCGCTGATCATCTCGAGGCAGGCGAGCGAGGCGGCGACGATCGCGGGGGCGACGGTGTTCGAGAAGAGATAGGGCCGCGAGCGCTGTCGCAGCAAGGCGATGATCTCCTTGCGACCGCTGGTGAAGCCGCCCGATGCCCCGCCGAGGGCCTTGCCCAGGGTCGAGGTGATGACGTCGACCCGGTCTTGCACACCGCAGTGCTCCGCGGTGCCGCGGCCGGTCGGGCCAAAGAAGCCGGTCGCGTGGCTGTCGTCGACCATGACGAGAGCGTCGTAGCGATCGGCGAGGTCGCAGATGGCCGCGAGGTCGGCGACGTCGCCGTCCATCGAGAAGACCCCGTCGGTGGCGATCAGGCGGGTGCGCTTGCCGGCGGCGGCGATGAGATGCGCCTCAAGCTGATCGAGCTTGCCGTGTTCCCAACGAAGGCGCTCGGCCTTGCACAGCCGCACGCCGTCGATGATCGACGCGTGGTTGAGGCTGTCGGAGATGATCGCGTCCTGGCCATCGAGCAAGGTCTCGAAGAGGCCACCGTTGGCGTCGAAGCACGAGGTGTAGAGGATCGTATCTTCGGTGCCGAGAAAGCGGGCGATCGCCTCCTCGAGCTCCGTGTGGGGGGCCTGGGTGCCGCAGATGAAGCGCACGCTCGACAGCCCGAACCCCCAGCGCTCCAGTCCAGCCTGCGCGGCGGCGACCAGACGCGGGTGGTTGGCGAGGCCGAGGTAGTTGTTGGCGCAGAAGTTGGCCACCTCGCCTTGGGCGACGCGGATGTCGGCCCCCTGGGCGCTGAGCAGGACCCTCTCGTCCTTGTAGAGACCCGCCTGCTGGATTTCAGCGAGGGTCGAGGCGAGGCGTTGGCGGGTGCTGGCGTACATGGGGCGCCTCCGAAAAGGGGCGGGTGAGTGGGAGCTGCAGTGTGGAACAGGCGCGCGGGACGAAGCAAGCGGCTGCGATCGACACGTCTGAGGCAAAACCAGCAAGAGGTAGTCAAAAACAGGGCTAGCCCGTTTTTCTTGCCCGCTCTGGCGCCCTGACGCCGAGGGCCACTATCGCGCACAGCGCCATCAGGCCGCCGCCGACCTGAAAGGGCAGGCCTGGGCCGATCTCGAAGAGCCAGCCGGCCGCTGCAGGGCCGAGGACCCGACCAAGCGCCGACAGGGACTGGCCCAAACCGAGCATGCCGCCCTGCTCTTCGTCGCCGACCGTCAGCGAAAGCAACGAGGCCAACGACGGGGTGGTGATGCTCGAACCGATCGCCCAGACAGCCCCCAGAGCGATCATCAGAGCGAAGACGGCGGTGCCTGCGACGATCGGCGTGATCGCCAGGCTGATCGCCAGGATCGTCGTCCCCGCGATGACCAGCTTGCGTTCGCCAAAGCGTCTGACAAGCGGGCCGATCAGGCCGCCCTGAACGACAGTGGCGGCGATGCCCACGGCGAGCAGGATCCAGGTCGTCAGCTTCGCCGCCCGCAGCGCCCGGGCGGTGCCCACGCTGACGTCGCCGGCAGCGGGCATCCAGGCGTGCTCAATGAAGAGGCCGAGCACCTGCTCCATCAGCGCGAACGCCAGAGTCACAAACAGAAAGAGCGTCAAGAGGCGGGCGATCGCGGGTTGACGCATGGCGCGCAACAGGGCGGCGATCGACAGCGGCACGCGCCTTGTCGCTGGTCGAATGGCGCCTGCGCCGGGGCGGACGACGCGCGTCTCTGGCAACAGGAAGAGGGCCAAGATCCAATTGCATGCGCCCAGTCCGGCGGCGATGAAGGCCGGCACGGCGAGCCCGAAAGGACTGAAGAGGCCGCCTATCGCCGGGCCGAATATGAATCCCAAGCCGAAGGCCGCGCCGATGAGTCCCATGCCGCGCGCGCGCCCGGCTGCGTCGGTGCTGTCGGCGATGATCGCCTGGGCGGTGCCGATGTTGGCGTTGCCAAAGCCGCTGAGCATGCGCGCGGCGAAGAGCAGCGGCAGGCTGCCCGCGAGGCCGAAGAGCACGTAGCCGATGACGCCGAAGAGGATCGAGACCAGCATCACCGGGCGGCGACCGACCCGGTCCGAGAGGCGCCCCCAGAACGACGCGAACAGGAACTGCATGAGCGAGTAGCTCGCGCCAAGCAGGGTGACCACGGCGGCGCTCGCGCCAAAGCTCTCGGCATAGAACGGCTGAATCGGGATGATGATCCCGAAGCCAACGAGGTCCAAGAAGACGGTGAAGAAGACGATCAGCAGGACCCGGCGGCTGCCCTTGGCAGGCAGCGCGGCGGGTGAATGCGGTTCGGGGAGCGCGGGGTCCGTCATGGGGGCGCGAGTGTGCGGTGCACGCCCACGGCGGTCAAACCTACGCCTACCAATTCAAGCCGTGCGCGTACCACACGTTCAGGGACGTGCCGGCAGGGTCGACCTCGGGGCGAAGCGGCAAACCGAGAGCGAGGTTCAGCTCGGTGGTGTCGCTCAGCTCGAACTGCACGCCGGTCAAGGCCGTGAGGGAAGCGGCCGAGCCGATGTCGGTAAACGGCGTGTCGACATCGAGCTCGACGAAGACCCGCAGCCAGGTGTTGAGAACCCGCTCGCCGACGGCCACGGCGAAGAGGGACGTGTCGCCCGGCGCGGTCAACGGCACGGTCAGGGCGGCGTTCCAGGTGAAGATCCAACGTTCGGACGCGTCGGTGACGGAGTGGTAGACGCCGGGGTAGAGGGCCAGGCCGTCTGCGTCCGCCGTAGCGGGGATGATGAATCCCGGGCTGATGGAGAAGCCCTCGAACGGCGCCCAGCGCGGCATGATGTAGGTAGGCCAGACCTCGTTTTGACCTCCCTCCAGGGCCGTCGCGACCGCTACGATCGCGTCCCAGCCGTGACCAAACCCCGTCTGTAGCTGCAGCGTGTAGAGCTGTTGGAGCCTCGGCTTGAGGGTCCACTGGGCCTGGGGAACGATCCACAGCTCGCCGCGGTCGACGACCCCGCCGAACCAGTCGTTTGTGCCGCCGGCGTGAGCGGGGGCAGCAGCCAGGCCGATGATCAGGGCGCAAGCGACGGCGAGGCGGCATCGTTGCGGCGGACGTAGGTGGGTCATCGATTGCTCGCGGTTCGGCGCCCTAGCGCTCTAGCGCTTCATGCTCGGGTTATCACGATCGCGTCTCACCGGCCAGCGTGCGGGGCAGCCGAGCGACGACGACCCACAGCATGACGATGTCGATGGCGCCCTCGACCAGAGCTGCGGCCGTCATGGAGCCGAAGATCCAGGCGGGTGCGAGGTCGAGAGCCGGCACCAGGACCACCACGGCAATCCAGAGCACTGCGACCTTGACCAAGGCTGCGGCCAGGGCCGGCATGGCCGCGCCCACGCCCTGCATCAGGCGGGCGGGAATGAGGGACGCCGCGAAGCTGATCGGCAGCAGCGCGGACCAGCGAAAATAGGTCTCGGCGACGTCGAGTTGTTCGGCGCCTGTGGCGAAGACGAGGCCGGCGGTGCGGGCGAAGACGAAGAGCAACAAGCCGACGATCAAGCCGTATACGAGGCCGGCGCCGACGGCGACCCGCGACGTGCGCACGATGCGGTCCGGAAGACGCGCGCCCAGGTTCTGGCCGGCGAGCGCCGAGGCTGCAAAACTGATCGCGACCACCGGCAGGATGGTCTGCTGGACAATGCGAAAGCCGCCTCCCGCTGCGGCGGTCCAAGCGGGGCCATGCGACTTGACGGCGGTGAGCACGATGCCCAGAACCGCGGAGAGGAGCAGGTGCTGCAGGCCGGCGGGCAGCCCCAAGGTGAAGATCTCGCGAACCATATCGACCGACAGAGCGGGCCGCCGCCAGCGCAGGGCGCGTTCGTCGCCCGGTCGGCCGGCGAGCCAGAGGTAGACCGTCAACCCGATGGCCTGGGCGATCACGGTTGCCCAAGCGGCGCCGGCCAGCCCGAGGGCGGGTACCGGGCCCATTCCGAAGATCAAGATCGGATCGAGAGCCAGATTGACGAGCACCGAGGCGGCCATCACCTTGACCGGCGTACGGAAGTCTCCGCTGGCGCGAAATCCGGTGCCGATCACGATCAGCAGCAGCTGCGAGAAGTAGGTCGCGGCGTTGACACGAAAGTAGATCAAGCCCTCAGCAAAGACCGCCGGGTCATCGGTAAACGCCGCGACATAGATCGGCGCCGTCAGCCAGGCGATGGCAGCGACGACGCAGCCGGCGCAAACGGCGACGACAACGTAGGCGCTGTGGGCGCGGCGGGCGGACTCGATCTCGTCAGCACCGTAGAGGCGCGAGATCCGCGCCAGCGCCGCAGCGGCGATGATCTGGGCGGCGGCGAGGACCAGGAAGAACGCCTGCAGGGAGATCGACAGGCCGGCGACGGAGACCGCGCCGAGGCGGCCGACGAAGGCGAGGTCGATGAGCGCATAGAGGCTCTGCAGCGCCGTGCCGAGCATCACCGGTGTCGCCAACGCGAGGAGGTGACGCGGGATGGAGCCCGTGGTCAGGCGGCGCGGCTGGATGGCGGACCTCGATTGCCTGTCGAGAGCGCCGTCGGGAGCACGATCGAGCGCGCTGTCGAGGGCGTTGTCGAGTTGTTGGAGCGCTGCGCCCGGCGCAGGCGCCCAGGCGAGGCGAGCATGGCAGCGTGGTCTCAGGCGCGCAATTCGCGCGCGCAACCGCCCGGCTAGCGCGCGTGGGAGCGCACGGCGCCGTCGAGATCCGACAGCGCAGCGGATTCGGCGCGCGGGTGCGCATTACGAGGTGACGATACCTGGTCGGTGCTCTAGGCTGTGGGCACGGGAAGATGCAGGAGGACAAGATGGCAGGTCACATGTCGGCGCCTCACGTGCCGACGATCCGCAGAGCGATCCGCACCGCGATCCGCAGGACCATCCGCCCGGCGCCCCAGCGAACGACCCGCCGGGCGCTCGCCGTGGTGTTGGCGATTCCACTCGCGCTGGCCGGGGCACCAGCCCAGGCGTGCCTGCACGGTTCGCCCGACGACGCCGACACCGTCAGCCAGGCGCGCCTCATGGCCGCGGTCTTCCACAGCGCCGGGCGCGAGGTCCTGGTTCTGGCGCCAGCCCTGACCACGGGCGGCAAGGCGCCGACTTCGCTGGGGTGGGTCACGGCGACGCCGACGCTGCCCGATATGTGGGGCACGGCGGACGGCGACTTCCTCTTCGACTTCGACACCTGGCTCTTTCCGCCAGAGCCGAGCGACGGCGGCTTTGGCGCCGACGCCTCGAAGGGGGTTCCCGATTCGGGCGCGATCGTCCTCGACAAGGTCCAGGCCGGGCCGTACGAGATCACACCGCTGCAGGCGACCGGCGACGAGGCCGCCAAGGCGATCAACGAGTGGCTCGCCGACAACGGCTTTGTCGCCCTGCCCGAGGCCGTGGCGAGCTTCTACGCAGACGCCGGCTGGACCTTCCTGGCGGTCAAGGTGCAAGCCGACGCGGGCGGCGCCCTCGAAGACGGGACGCTGCCGGCCCTCAAGTTGGGCTTCACCTCGGTGGACGTCGTGGTGCCAGTCAAGATGGAGGCGGCAAACCCGGGCTTCGACAT
>CALGHC010000381.1 GCA_937915965.1 uncultured Myxococcales bacterium | reverse complement strand
CTGCGGCGCCGCCGCCAGCTCCGGCCCCGACCGCCGCCCCGGCAGCGGTGGCAGCAGCGGACGCGGAGCCTGAGAACCGCCACCGTCGTCAGATGGTCGGCACCGTGGTCTCGACCAAAAGCGAGAAGACGGCTGTAGTCAGTGTGACCCGTACGTTCCTGCACCCGCAGGCACGCAAGTACGTCCGTCGCTCGAAGAAGTACATGGCCCATGACGAGCATGGCATCTGCGCTGAGGGCGACGAAGTTGTCATCGAGCAGTGCCGACCGCTCTCCAAGCACAAGCGATGGCGCCTGCGCAGCGTCGTGCGTAAGCACGCCTGAGGTTCCTTCACTGAGGGCGGAGCGCCGCCAACAGTTACGAGACCGGTCTCCGGTCGCCAGACGAGGCGAAGATGATCCAGAGCGAAACGAAGCTGATCGCGGCTGACAACTCCGGCGCCAAACGGCTGAAGTGCATCAAGGTGCTCGGCGGCTCCAAGCGCAAGTACGCCTCGGTAGGCGATGTCATCGTCTGCTCGGTGCGTGAGGCGCTGCCGCGCTCCAAGGTCAAGGTGGGCGATGTCGTCCGCTGCGTGGTCGTCCGCACCGCCAAAGAGGTGGGCCGCGAAGATGGCTCGTACATCAAGTTCGATGGCAACGCTGCCGTCCTGATCAACAAGCAGGGTGAGCCCATTGGCACCCGCATCTTTGGGCCCGTGGCGCGCGAGCTGCGTGCCAAGCGCTACATGAAGATCGTGTCGTTGGCCCCTGAGGTGCTCTGAGCACCAGCTCAGTAACGGGTGAGGAGCTGTGATGAGGAAGATTCGAAAAGGCGACCTGGTGGCCATCCTGGCTGGCAAGGATCGCGGCAAGACCGGCAAGGTCATGCGGGTTATCGCCGACGGCAAACGCGTCGTCGTCGAGCAACTGAACATCCACAAGCACCACCTCAAGGCCACGGCCCAGGTGCGTGAGGGCGGCATCGTGCGCAAAGAAGCGCCGCTGGACATCAGCAATGTCGCCCTGGTCAGCCCATCCACCGGCAAGCCGGTGCGGGTTGGCTTTGACTGGGTGGTGAACGAGCAGGGTGAGCGACGCAAAGTGCGCGTCGTCCACAAGACCGGCGAAGTCCTGGACAAGGTCTAGGCGCGGTGCCGCCTACGGGCGACAACCGCAGCCGCGAGGAGATGGCGATGAAACCACGTCTGCAAGAGAAGTATAGCAACGACGTCCGACCGGCCCTGATCAAGGAGTTCGGATTCGGTAACGTCATGCAGGTACCCAAGCTGTCCAAGATTACGCTGAACTTCGGCCTCGGTGAGGCGGTTCAGAATCCGAAGATCATTGAGAAGGCCGTCGAGCAGTTGACCGCGGTCGCCGGCCAGAAGCCAGTGATCACCCGGGCCAAGCGCTCGATCTCCAACTTCAAGTTGCGCGAAGGGATGCCAATCGGCGTCACAGTGACCCTGCGCCGCGACAAGATGTACGAGTTCCTCGACCGCCTGATCTCGGTCGCCATCCCACGTATCCGCGACTTTCGCGGTGTCAGCCCCAAAGCCTTCGACGGCCGCGGGAACTACACGTTGGGCGTACGCGAGCAGATCATTTTCCCGGAGATCGAGTACGACTCCGTGGACAAGATTCGGGGCTTGAACGTGACGATCACGACCACCGCCAGGAATGACGACGAGGGCCGCGCCCTTCTGCGTCACCTGGGCATGCCGTTCCGCAAGTAGAGGGCAAAGATGGCCAAGAAGTGCAAGACGGGCAAAGCAGCCCCGACAAAGAAGTTCGCAGTCCGCATCCGCAACCGTTGCCTGCGCTGCGGCCGGCCGCGCGGTTTCATGCGCAAATTCCAGCTCTGCCGCATCTGTTTCCGCGAGCTCGCGCTACGCGGACAGTTGCCTGGCGTGACCAAAGCGTCCTGGTAGAGGACTTCGATCGCCGACCGGTGATCGATCGTGACGAGGAGAGGGACAGATGGCTACGACAAACGACCCCATCTCGGATTTCTTGACGCGAGTGCGCAACGCCATTCAGGCGCGACACACATCGCTGCGGATTCCGAAGAGTCACATGCTGGTGCGGATCGCTGAGATCCTGGCCAGTGAGGGCTATCTCGACAGCGTCGAGGTAATCGAAGCGGAGCCCCAGGGCGAGATCCTGGTGCACCTGAAATACATGCAGGATCGCACCAGCGCGATCACCACCTTGACGCGGATATCGAAGCCGAGTCGCCGGCAGTACGTCGGCGCCCGCGAGATTCCCAAGGTCAAGAACGGTCTTG
>CALGHC010000380.1 GCA_937915965.1 uncultured Myxococcales bacterium | reverse complement strand
ATGACGACGACGCGTGCACGGACGACCTCTGCTTCGGCGGCGCCTGCAAGCACGCCTTGAACACCGCGCCGTGCGACGACGGTGAGGTCTGCACGGACGACGACGCCTGCGCGGTGGGGCTGTGCAGCGGGGTCACGAAAGACTGCGCCGACGAAAACCCCTGTACGAACGACAGTTGTGTTTTGGGTGTCGGCTGCGCGCACGCGCCGAAGAGCTGCGACGACGGCAACACATGTACCAAGGGTCTGTGCGATGGCGGCACCGGAGAGTGTGGCCAGATGGCGCTGTTCGGGGATTGCGAGGACGGCGACGTGTGCACGGAGGGAGACAAGTGTGTCGAGGCTGTCTGCCAGGCGGGCGCGGCGCTCGCCTGCGATGACGGCGACGTCTGCACCGACGACGGCTGCGACGCCCAGGCGGGCTGCACGCATGTTGCGAACACGGCGGCCTGCAACGACGGCGACGCGTGCACGACCGTCGACGTCTGCGAGGACAAGCAGTGCACCGGCTCGACGCCACCCGACTGTGACGACGGCGACGTCTGCACCGACGACGGCTGCGCCACCCAGGCGGGCTGCACGCACGTCGCGAACGCGGCAGAATGCGACGACGGCGACGCGTGCACGACCGTCGACGTCTGTGACGACAAGCAGTGCACCGGCTCGACGCTACCCGACTGCGATGACGATGGCCTCAGCTGCACGCACGACTGCGTTTCGCCCGAAGGCTGCGCCCATGCGCCAGTGGTCGACGGTACCCCCTGCGACGAGGCACAGTACGGCCAATGCACCAATGGCCAGTGCAAGGCAATGCCTTGCCCGCCGGGCTACCGGCCGGTGGCCATCGACGACGTCGGCGTCAAGAAGACCGCCTGCGCGGCGCCGGGTCCCGTCTGGGGTGCGCGGCCGGACCATCCGGTGGACGTGTACACGGTACAGACCCTCAGCGGCGACAAGGTCGTGGTCGACAGCCAGACCAAGCTGATGTGGCAGCAGGCGACCGCGCCGCAGACGATGAACTGGAGTGCGGCGAAGGCCCACTGCGACCAACTGGTACACGCCGGACACGGCGACTGGCGGCTCCCGTCGGACCACGAGCTGGCGAGCCTGGTCGACTACGGCGTCGCGCAGCCGGGTCCGCTGATCGATCCCGACGCGTTCCCGGGAACGAAACAGACGTACTACTGGTCCGCGAGTCAGATCCAGGCCAATCCGTCGTACGCCTCTTACGTGCACTTCGGCAACGGCGGCGTCAGCGGCGCCGGCGTTACCGCCCCCTTCGAGGTGCGCTGTGTGCGTGCATCGGCCCTGGTCAACGCACTGCCGGGTCGCTACGTCACGAGCGAGGGCGGCGGGGTCGTCACCGACACCTGGACGAAGCTGCAGTGGCAACGCGGCACGGCTGGAAGCAAGATTTGGAGCAACGCCAAGACGGACTGCGCGTCTTTGAGCCTTGAGGGCAGCGGCTGGCGATTGCCATGGGTGCGCGAGTTGTTTGGGCTGGTCGACGTCGAAAAGGGCAAGCTGACCATCGACCTGACGGCCTTTCCGGGCACGCCAATGACGACTTTCTGGTCCGCGAGTCCGCTTCAGGGCAATTCGTCGGCCGCCTGGGACGTGAACTTCAACTCTGGCAAGGTCAACGGCGGCGGCGTCAGCGCCACCTACCAGGCGCGCTGTGTGCGTGGGAGTTGAGCGCGACGGATTGGACGTCCTGACCCTTTGACTGCATGACATCCTCGCCAGACCGCCGCGATCCCCTGCCAAGGAACCAATTCCCGCCAATCCAAACTGCAGCACCAGGTGGGTCACTTTTTAGATGAACGATTCGTGATGTTGGAACATTGTCAGCAGCGGCAACCTTAATGGGGACCGAAGCTGCTTTCTGAACAGCCTGTGATTCAGTGGCGATGGCGATCGGTTCAGATACTGCCAAAGGTCGCGAACCTTCATCGCCCATTAACC
>CALGHC010000379.1 GCA_937915965.1 uncultured Myxococcales bacterium | reverse complement strand
GCGGCGGCGGCGGCGGTGGCGGTGGCGGCTGCGGTGGCGGCGGCCACGAGGAGGGCACAGAAGGCAACCGTGCTTGTCGGCGAAAGGTCGATGGGGACACGCAACCCGCCAAGACCACCTCGGAACCGCGCGCGGCCACGTCCGCTTCCGTGGCGCGTGGCTGAGCGCACCTCGTTCGCGCCTACGCGCCGCATGGCAGCACATGTGCTTCAACGCTTCGTCGACGCCCATTGACCCATGTGGGTGGCGCTGCGAGGCTCCACCACACAATGCATCGCTCACGCCCCGATTGCCGCCGTCCTTCCCGTACCAGTGTCGCTGCGGCCACTGCCGTCGCTTTGTGTCTCTTGGCGTGCGAACCAGACGTGGCATCAGGCACTTGGCCCGGCCTCGTCGAGACGGCCGCCGAGCTTGCGACCCTGCCGAGTACCCAGATCGACCCCTCTGAGCTGCCGGGCGGCCGCACCCGCTTGCGATTTGGTGCAACACCGTACCTGGGTAGCGCTGCGACGCGTCGGGCCTTCGCGCCCTTGACCGCCTACCTGGCCGAACATCTCGGCGTACCGGTCGACCTCGTTGTCGAGCCCAGCTACGGCGATCTCATCGACGCCGTCGTCGCCGGTCGTGTAGATATCGTACAGATCTCACCGCTGTCCTATGTGCTCGCCCGCCAGCGTCTGCCCGATCTGCGCCTCCTGGCGTCGTCACTCAGCTTCGGGGCGACCACGTATTCCTCGTTCATTGTGGTTCGCAACGACGACCCGGCCCAGTCGATCGACGACCTGCGCGGCCGCCGGTTTGCTTTCGTCGACAGTCGCTCCGGGTCTGGCTATCTGCTGCCCTACGACGCATTCCTCGACCGAGGCATCGATCCCGAGGTGGATTTCAGCAGCGTGCGCCTGTCGGGCAGCCACGCAGGCGCCCTGGCGGATCTCCTCGAGGGCTGGGTGGACGCCACCGCGATTACCGACGGTACGTTGAACAACGCCCGCCGGGGCGAAGTAGTCGGTGCCGACGACGTCCGCGTACTCTTCGTCGCTGGGCGCCTGCCCTACGACGCGCTTTGTGCGAGCCCGGCCCTGTCTGACAGCGTCGCAAAGCGGGTCGCGGCCGCCTTCGGTGCGCTGAATACGCGCACTCAGGTGGGTCGGCGCGTGCTCGCGAACGCAGCGGGGCTCACCGGATGGATGCGCGGCGACGACCGCCGCTACGATCCGATTGGCCGCATCGCCGCGCGCGTTCGGGCCCACCGCGCCGGACACGGCCTGTCAGCCGATTTTGACCTCCCCGTTGGCGCGACCGCCACTGTGCCGTCGGCGTCCGTGCCGGCCCAGCCAACGGCGGCAACCGAAGCGACGGCAGCGGCTGGAGCGACGGCGGCGGCGCAATGATCGGCTCGCGCCACCAGTTCGGCATCCGTTCGCGGCTGTCTCTCGTCGCCGCGCTGCCGGTTCTGCTGCTGCTCGGTGCCGCCGGAGTCGTCCTGGTCACGCAGGCGACCCGCCTCGAGCACGAGGACGCGAGCAACCGCGCCGCCGCTCACCTGCGTAGCTTGGCCGTACCGTGCGCGCGTTCGATCGCTGTGCACGCCATCGACCGTCTCGATGGGACCCTCGCGGAGGCGGTCCGCGCCAGCAACGACGCCGTCGCGCTCCGGTCAATCGCGATGCTCGATGCCGACGGCAGGATCGTCGCCTACGCGGACACCTTTGACATCCGGCCAGAGAACTCCCCCCCGGGGCGTGGCCGGCGAGCGCGACTGGGACTCACGCCGCCCGAGTTCGTCGCCACAGCGGTCTTGCGCCCCGACGCCCATTGGCAACGCCGGCGCTTGGAGGGCGGCCCATTGGTGCTCGACGTCGCGATGCCAACGGTCTCCGGCCTGCGTTGGGGCACGCTGGTGGCGACATTCGATCTCGCCGGGGTCGAGGCACGCACCCAGATGACCCGCAGCGTGCTGGTCTGCCTGGCGCTTCTGCTCACGTTGACGGTGATAGTTACGCTGCGGCTGGCTCTCGGTCGGACCGTCGTGCAACCGATCGAGGAGCTCGCCCGGGCGGCCGCGGACCTGCGGCGCGGGCTGCGCGGCAGTCGAGCGGCCCTGAAGAGCCGGGACGAGCTGGGCCGGCTCGCCACCGACTTCAACGCCATGGCAGACGAGATCGAGTCCTACACTGTCGGTCTGGAGCGCAAGGTCGAGGAGCGTTCCGCCGAAGTGAGGCGCAAAAACGAGCAGCTGGAGCGCGTCAACGTCAAACTCGCCGGCGCCGTCGAGGAGCTCGGCCGGCTCGCCCGCGTCGATGGCCTGACAGGCCTGCTCAACCGACGAAGTTTCGACGAGGCGCTGGACTTTGAGGTCAGGCGCGGTGAGCGCAGCGCCCATGTCTTCTGCGTCATCATGATTGATATCGACCATTTCAAGAACTACAACGACAGCCACGGCCATCCGGCCGGGGACCGAGCCCTGAAAGCCATCTCCGGCCGTTTGCGCGAGCAGCTGCGCGCCACCGATGTGCTGGCCCGGTACGGCGGCGAGGAGTTCGTCGCGCTCCTCCTCGACACCGATCCCGCGGCCGGGCTGCGGGTCGCAGAAGGTCTGCGCGCGGCGGTCGAGGGCCATTCGTTCGAACACGATGCCGAGCAGCCGCTCGGTACTGTAACGGCGAGCTTCGGATTGGCGGCCTTCCCGATCGATGGCTTGACCGCCGAAGGGATCCTGGCCGCTGCGGATCGCGCGCTCTACGCGGCCAAGGCCTCGGGCCGAAACCGAGTCGTCGTCGCGCAAGCCGATGGCGAGGCCGCTGAACGCTAGGCTCAGTACGATTCATCGGCCATACGCGATAAAGACGTCCATTTGACGTGAACTGCCTGGCGCCGCTACCCTCGGTCCTGGTCGGCGTGACAAGACTCGTCTTTTTGCAGGGCTTTGCCCGGTCGAAGACGGGCGTGCTTGCGCCACACAGCGACCTCCCCGCACGTTCAAGCGGCTGGCGCGCAGCTCGCGCCTATGGGGTCGCCGGCGCGAGTTGGGAGCGGACGATCATGGCGGTAGGCGGATCATCGCGCGACGGGGCTTTGCCCGATGCATCATCGCCCGACGCATCATCGCCCGACGCATCATCGCCCGACGCATCATCGC
>CALGHC010000378.1 GCA_937915965.1 uncultured Myxococcales bacterium | reverse complement strand
CCGCCACCGTTGTGCGAGCCCGAAGCGCCGCCCGCGCCGCCCAGGAACAGGCCGGCGAGCTTGGCGTCGCCGACCTCGATACCGCCCTTGGGGACGTTATCGCAGGTGCAGCCGGTCTTGCCGCCGTCCTGGCCGGCCGTGCCGTGCCCGCCTCCTCCGCCGGCCGCTTGGCCACAGCCCGAGCCTCCGCCCGAGCCATTGGCTGCGTCCGACTTTGCGCCCGTCCCAAGGTGGCCCTCGCCCGCGACGTTGTGGACGTAGTCGGCGCCGCTTGGCGCCGCCAGCCCAGCGCGAAACCCCTTGCCGGCCATGGTGATGGTGCCCTCGACGGTGATCTTTCCGCTCGCTCGTAGGGCGAGAACGCCGCCGGTCGAACCGTTCCACGCCGGCGCCGTCAGGATCGCGCCCGCAGCCACCGTCACGTCGGTGAAGCGCGGCACCACGATCGCCTGGGCCACGTTGGCGCCGCCATCGATGTAGGTCTTTGCGAGCGGCGCGGCGAGCACAAGCTGCGCGCCGCCAGCGACCGAGGCGATCACCGCGACCTCCCAGCCGCCAGCGCCGGTGCCGCGGCTTTGGTGGATGAGCACATGCGCGCCCTTGGTGAAGCCGACGGTCGAAGTCAGCGCCAGGGTTGTCTCGCCGGTCTTGCCGGCCGCCCTTGCGGCGACCTGATTGATCGTCACCGTACCCCCCGCCACGCTGAGCGGTCCGTCGGCGCCGTCGCCAAAGCCGGTCGGCAGGGTCACCGAGCCGTTTGAGCCCGTGCCGGTGATGACGGTGCCGTCGGCGACGCCATCGGCGAAGTCGACGTCGGAGGTCTCGACGTAGCCCAGGAGCTGCGACAGCGGCACGATGTAAGGCAGCGCGAAGGCGTCGAGAATCGCACCCTTGAACGTGCCAATCGCCGGGCCTCGCACGACCGCCTGGGCAGGCACCCCCTCGTCGACGTTGCGCTCGCCGGTCAAGGCGACAGCTTCCGGCAGCGCGTCGGTCTTCTTGACGTACGCCGCCGCAGCCAGGCCGCCGAGCAGGTCGGCATCGAGCCCCGAACCCTCCCCCATGATCAGCTTGATCGCTGGGATCGACGCATCAGCGATGTGGGCGCCGCCAACGCAGCCGGTGCAGTCGAGCGCCAGCGCGCTGGCGGCCGCGCCGCCCTTGGCCTGTGAACCCGCGTACGAGAAGGCCAGCTTGTCGTCCGTGATCGCGCCTGCGGCGATGCCGGCGCCTCCAAGTGGGGCTGCGAGGGAGCTCGCGACGCTCGCCTTGTCGGCCTGCAGCGCGTGGGCGGCGACCAGCGCATAGGGGACGCTCCACAGCCGCTGTCGCGCCATCTCCGGGTCGCCGCCTACCGTGGCCCCGAGCCAGAGGTCGTGGTCGTGGAAGAGCGCCGTCGTCAGTGGCTTCTCGGGGTCCTTCTCGCCCAATCGCACGGCGAAGATCCCGCCCTTCAGCGCGATGGCGACGTGGATCTCCTGCCACAGCGCCTTCGCCGCTTCGACGGAATCGTACAAGGCGAATGTGACCGTGTATTCGCCGTCTGGCGCGGGTCCACCGGCCCCCGTGCGCAGGCTGCCTTGCACTGGAATGATGGCGGCGGGTCCGACGGCGAGGGCGGGCGACGCGACGCAGATCAGGCTGGCGGCGATCAAAAGCGAGCAGAAGCGGTTCGTCATGGCGGTCTCCCCGGGCGGGTCGCGGCGGTGGTCGAACGACAAGGTTAGCGGTGCTTGGCGCTTACCGGCAAGGTGGGCTCGGGTCGCCGCCGCCGCGGTCGAACGGGTCAAGCGCCATTGGCGGGGCGTTTGAGGAAGAGGCCGTCCAGCAGGGATTGGCTCGCTCGGTCGCCGCGATTCGCCGCCCAGCGAGCGACAACCAGCGGCTGGCTACACGCCGCACAATCGGCGGCATCGCCAAAAGTGCACGGCCACTTGACCCGCAGGGCTGGGTCGAAGGCCACGGCGCGCCCGCGGTAGCAGCAACTCTCAGCGATCGCGCGCGCCGCGGTCGGTCGGTACCCCTCGAGCATCGCGCGCGGGTTGAGAAGCACGCCCGGGTGGCGCGTCCCGATCCGATGGAGACGGTCGACCGCGATGTCGCGCTCGATGCCGCGGACCTGCAGCGCGTCGTCGCGCGGACCGACTGCAAATCCAACCAGGACGCCACGCGCGCCGCTCGCCTCGACCAGCTCAGGCAGCGCCTCGATCGCGTTGAGGCTCCGCGCGGTGAGAGTCGTCGCCAGCGCGAATGTCCCCCTGGTGAGACGGCGAATGTGGCCCATGGCGCGCTCGAAGGCGCCGCTGCCGCGCAATCCATCGTGTAGTTCGCGCGGGCCGTCCACCGAGACCAACACACCGCAGCCGAGGTCATCGGGGATCGGTACCATCGCCGAGGTCATCACCAGGTTGCCTGAGAACAGCCGCATCGCGCTGCGCAGCAGCGCCAGTCGCAACAACGGTTCGCCGCCGCTCCAGAGGGCCGCCTGGATCCCCCACAGCCGCCGCAGGCGCGCGAGGCCGGCGAGCATCGTTGTCACCTGCAGGTCTCGCCCCGCAGGCGCGGCGCGCCGGTGATAGCAGTGCTCGCAGCGCGACAGACAGGCGCGGGTGACGTCGAAAGTGGCGACCACAGCGGTGCGGTCGCCACGGCTGCGAAGAGGTTTGGCGCGCGGACTCATTGGAGCCTTCGGCAGGATGGCCGCCCGGCGTAGACGGCCGTCATGGGGATGAACAAGAGCCTGCACCGACGTCCCGCCCTGTGACAAGGACAAACACAATTCGCGCATAATATTAAGAATATGGCGTTGACGTCGGGTGCCGGCATCGCCGGCCGATCATCGACCCGTTCACCGATGAGTTGGCACAGCAATCCATAGAAGAGCGGCGTCTGCGTGATCAGGTCGGAGGGGTTGCGACCAAGCCCCACGTGACTATGATTGCGCCTCCTTCCAAGTCACTCAACGTCTTGTCTCATTCAAGGAGAACGACATGGCACGCATTGCCTCGAACATCACCGGCCTGGTCGGCAATACGCCCCTGGTCGAGCTTCGGCGCGTCGGCGCTGGTCTTGGCGCGACCGTGGTCGCCAAGCTGGAGTCCTTCAACCCCTGCTCGAGTGTCAAAGACCGAATCGGTCTGGCGATGATCGAAGCAGCAGAGGAGGCCGGCGCGATCGGCCCCGACACCGTGTTGGTCGAGCCGACCAGCGGCAACACGGGCGTCGCTTTGGCCTTCGTCTGCGCCGCCAAGGGCTATTCACTGACCCTGACCATGCCGGACACGATGAGCATCGAGCGCCGCAAGCTGCTCGCCGCTTTTGGCGCTCAGCTTGAGCTCACCCCGGGCGCCCAGGGCATGAAAGGGGCCATCGCCCGCGCCCGGGAGCTCGCGGACGCCGCGCCCAATTACTTGATGCTGCAGCAGTTCGAGAACCCGGCAAATCCAGCCATCCACCGCGTGACCACCGCGGAGGAGATCTGGGACGACACAGACGGCGCTATCGACATCTTCGTCGCTGGCGTCGGCACCGGCGGCACAATCACTGGCGTTGGCGAGGCACTCAAGGCGCGCAAACCGGCGATGCAGGCGATCGCGGTGGAGCCGGTCGGCTCGCCCGTGCTGTCCGGAGGCCCGCCGGGGCCACATCGCATCCAGGGCATCGGCGCCGGCTTCGTGCCGGGAGTCATGAACGTCGACATTGTCGACGAGATCGTCCAAGTTGACGACGGCGACGCGGGCGTCATGGCGAGGCGGCTTGCCAAGGAAGAGGGGATCCTCTGTGGGATCTCGGCTGGCGCGGCCGTCCACGCAGCCATTCAGGTCGCCGGCCGCCCAGAGAGCGCCGGCAAGATGATCATCGTCGTGCTCCCCGACACCGGCGAGCGATACCTCTCTACCTGGCTGTACGAGGAAGGTTGATGGTTCATCACCACAAGGGCGGCGAGGCGGAGCGTCGTTCGCTGGGACGCGTCGTCGACGCCCTGTGTTCCTCCGATCTGCCACTGGCTCGCACCGGGCGCGGTTCGCGTCGCCGCCGCCTGCTGCCGTCGCGCAGCGAGCTCATCGACATGGTCGAGAAGCTGCGGGTTGTGCTCTTTCCGGGCTACTACAGCGGCTGGGATCTCTCCGACGAAGGCCTGAACTACTATGTTGGCGCGACGCTCGATCGCGTTCTGCACATCCTGCAGGGCCAGATCAAGCGGGGCCTTTGTCTATTCTGCGACCAAGATCCGGACAACTGGCATGGCTGTGACGAGGTCGCACATCAGCACACGTTCACCTTCCTGGAGCGTCTGCCCGATCTGCGCCGGCTGCTCGCGTCTGACGTAGAGGCCGCCTTCGCCGGCGATCCGGCCGCCCGCAGCTACGAGGAGATCATCTACAGCTACCCGGGGCTGCGAGCGATCACCGATCACCGTCTGGCACACGAGCTGTATCGCCTCGATGTGCCGCTCATTCCACGGATCATCAGCGAGTACGCTCATGCTCAGACGGGCATCGACATCCACCCCGGCGCGACCATCGGCGACCACTTCTTCATCGACCACGGTACGGGCGTCGTCATCGGAGAGACCTCGGTCATTGGCCGCGGCGTGCGCATCTTCCAGGGCGTCACGCTGGGCGCGAAGAGTTTCCCGCTCGACGAAGACGGCAATCCGATCAAGGGCATCGCGCGCCACCCCGTCGTCGAGGACGAGGTGATCATCTACTCAGGCGCGACCATCCTCGGGCGCATCACGCTCGGCCGCGGCTCCGTCATCGGTGGCAACGTCTGGCTGACGCGCTCGATCGCCCCCGGTTCGCACGTCAGCCAGTCGCAGGCGCGCAGCCTGCCATTCGAGGACGGCGCCGGCATCTGAGCGAGGTGGTCGAGGTGATCGAGAGGTCATCAGCCGACGCTGTCGGCGTCCGTGCATCAGCGGCGTCAATCGACATCCAGCAGCGCGGCCGGTCCGGCGAGGGCGTGGGCCAGGGCGTCGGCGTTGAAGAGCTGTGCGAACGCCGCGCTGAGATCGTCGGGCAGCGGCGCCCGCAAGTTCAGGCGTTCGCCGGTCACGGGGTGGTCGATCGCGAGCCACCATGCGTGCAGGCCGAGACGGCGCAGACCCACGCGGGCCCGGAAGTCGCGGTTGATCGGTCCGCGACCATGTTGGGTGTCGCCGACTATCGGATAGCCGATTGATCGCATGTGCCGCCGCGCCTGATGGTTGCGGCCAGTGCGCAGCCGCAGCTGCACCAGCGCGCACGACTCGTCGCGGGCGACCAGCAGCGGCGCCACCGTGGTGCGCGCTTCCCGGTAGACGTCATTCTCGTCACGCACGGGTTTGATGACCGATGACGACACGGCGAGTGGGCCGGCAACCAGAGCCAGATAGACCTTGGCCGTGCGCGGGTCGGCGAGGGCTTGCTGCCAGGGTTGCACGCCCGGTGGATCGGCGGCGAAGAGGACGAGGCCGCTGGTAGCGCGATCGAGCCGGTGGACCGCCTTGACCGGCTGGCCGGCGAGCTCCCCGGCGATGGGCGCGAGGCTGATCTCGCGCAGGCCGGCCCAGCGACTGTTGTGGACCAGCATGTGGGCGGGCTTGAGCACCACGCAGCCGGCGTCGTCCTGCCAGATCAACTCTGGGGGGTGGCTCGGTTGCGGCTTGTTGTCGGCCATCCGGTCATCCTCGTCGCCAGGGCAATCGACGGGAGTCTCACGTTCCAGCCGCTACAGCGTCTTCTCTAGCCGCTACAGTGTCTTCTCTAGCCGCTACAGTGTCTTCTCTAGCC
>CALGHC010000377.1 GCA_937915965.1 uncultured Myxococcales bacterium | reverse complement strand
CGCGATCATGGCGGCCGCCGCGACCTCGACAGGCCGTCTCGCGTGACAGCGCGGGAGCCGGGCGACGCGCCGTGCGTAGGAGGGGCAGCCGGGCACGGCTGATCTCATGACGTGGCTCCGCTCGCGTCTTCGGCGAGCCCGTCGCAGCCAATCGCGCGGAAGTCGTCGAGGCCGTCGCGGCGCGCGACATCTCGGTAGATCCCCGTGCAGATGCGGGCGTGGCCACAGCCATCGCAGGGCGCTGGCTTGTGCCAGTACTCGCCGTGACTGAATGGCAGCCGTTGCCCCGTCGCAACTTCCACCGAGAAGTCGTCGAGGTAGTAGTCGACGATGCGTGCGACCTCATCGGCGGCGAGGCAAGCCTGTACGTTGCGCACCCCGGCCGTGATGCCCAGCCGGTCGGCGAGCGCGAGCACCGGACGCAGCAACCCCACCGCCTCCGCCGGGCCGAGCAGCAGCTCATCTGCGTGTCGGGCTGCGTCTCCGAGAGGTTTGACGATGGCGAGGACAATCGGCGGCGGCTGAGCGAGGCCGAGGCGATCGGCACGGTCGTGCAACGAGCGCAGCAGATCGCTCAACCCGGCCACGTTCACCCGTGTCACCGCCGTGTAGACATAGGCGTTGAGGCCGCCGTGGCCGAGGGCGCGGTCAAGCCCCTTGCGCTGGCGAGCGAGCTGACCGCGCGAACGCGACAGCCGGTCGTAGGTGGCGTCGTCGTCGGTGTCGATTGACAGATGGAGGGTGGCCACGCCGCCGTCGGCGAGTCGTTCGACGAAGCCAGGGTCGGCCAGTTTCAGGCCGTTTGTCATGACGATGTGGTTGCCGGCCAGGCCCGCGTCGGCGAGGGCCGCGAGGACCCGGTCGAGGTGCGGGTAGATGGTGGGCTCACCGCCGATGAGGATCGCGCGATCGCAGCCCACGTCGCGGCCAGCAGCGACGATCGCTGGCACCTCGTCGAATGGCAGGAAACCTTGGGCGTCCTCGTGGGGAGGCACGGCGCAATACAGGCACGCCGAGTTACACGGTCGGCCAAAGTCGATGTAGAACGACGGTGTCAGCCACTCCGCGAGGCGCAGCAAGCCTGGCAACGGGCGGGCCAGGGCGACGTCCACGCGCCGGCCGTGCACGTCGACGACCTCCCGGCCGACAAAGCGCTTCTCCGACTTGCCTACCGCCGGACGGGGCCGCGGCTTGGGTGCATCGCTCGGTGGCTCGTCGCGTCGATTGGCCAAAGTGGTCGCTCGCTGGTCGCTCGGGGTGGCGCGGTGGCCGCAGGGGAAGGCATCATCGCCCCAGTGGCCCCCTCATCGCCGGCGGGGTCCATCATAACCGACGTGGTCGGAGCGCGCGATGGTGCACGAGGGCAAAGAGGCGATGGACCACCCCACGATCGCCGTGGTCGGCGCCAGCGGCCGGATCGGCCGGGCGGTCATCCGTCGGCTCGGCGCGCCCGCCGTCAGCGGCCTGGATCGCAGCCCTGGGCCCGGTGTGGGCGCGCTCGGTCGACATGTCCGCGGCGATCGCCACGACGCCGCGGCCCTGGCCGCCGCCGTCGACGGCTGTCGCGTCGTGATCGACACGTGCTGCTTTGACGAGAGGGACGCTGACGCCTTGCTGGACGGCCTCGATCGGGCCCGTGGGGCGACGGCACTTCCGATCCGGGTGGTCTCGTTGTCGTCGCTGGCCGAGCGACCGTCGCAGCGCTGGCAGATGGCTGAGTCCACCTGCGGCGACCCGACCGAACGGGCTCTCCTCGCGGCCAGCGGTGAGCCCTATGGTCTGGGCAAGCGGGCCGCTCGTGAACGCCTTGAGGCGGCGATGCCTGGTCGCGTCATCAGCTTGTTGCTGCCGTCGGTGCTTGTCGAGGACGATGCAGGCAGTCGCCTTCTTGGCTATCTGCAAGATTCAGGGCGTGGCGGCGCCGCTTTGATCGCCGGTACCGGCAGGCAGCGGCTCAGCATCGCGCCGGCTGCCGGTGTCGCCGAGGTCATCGCCGCGATCGTCGCCGACCCGATCTTCCCGGCTGGCGCGCTCCACGTCGCCCCCCCCACGCCGGTCGTGCTCGGCTCCCTCGTCGAGGCCTTGCTTGTGGGCGCCGGCCTCGCGCCGCGTTGGCTGAGGCATCCCGACCCCGCGTGGCGCGGCCCCCACAGCGGCGGCGACGAACTGGTCATGACCGACCGCCTGCAATCCCTGTTGCCTGCGCTGACCTGGCCAGACCTGATCGCCTCTGCCCGTGCACACGGCGCCTTCCTCGCCGCCCGCGCAGCGCTCTGACCCAGGGCCGATGGCCCCCGCCTCTTGCGTCGTTGTCGGCGCGCCGCGACACTGCGTCCCGTGGATCCTCTGCTACCGGTACTGGTCGTGCTCGCCCTGGTCTGGGGCTCGATCTGGGGCTCGTTCCTCAACGTGGTCGTCTACCGCGTACCGGCTGGGCTCAGCGTGGTGCGGCCGGCGTCGTGTTGCCCGCGCTGTAGCGAGACCTTGCGCTGGTGGCAAAATATCCCGGTCCTGGGCTGGGCCCTGCTCGGCGGCCGCTGCTGGTTTTGCAAAGAGCCGATCTCGTGGCGCTATCCCGCTGTCGAAGCGACGTCGGCGGCCCTCGTCCTGGCCGCGTCGATGCCGTGGATTGGTTTGGGCCTCTCTGGCGAGCTCGCCTGGCAGGTCGCGGTCTCTGGCGCCCTCCTCGATCAGACCCTTGTCCTCACGTTGATCGGCATCGCGCTGATCGACGCTGACACCTTCATGATCCCAGATGCGCTGAGCCTGCCACTGATCATCGTGGGCATGGTGGCTGCCGTCGCCGTTGGTGATGCCCGCGGTGTGTCGTGGATGGCAGCCGGTGCGGGCGCCTTGGCGGCCGGAGCCGGCTTGTTGCTGGTGCAGTTGGGCTACGCCGCCCTGTCGGGTCGTGAGGGGCTGGGCACTGGCGACATCAAGCTGCTCGCCGCCATCGCCGCCTGGACCGGCCTGGCGAGCGTGCCGGCTGTGCTGCTGTTGGCCGCCGTCCAAGGCTTGCTCTTTTCGCTCGGCCTCGCCGCCACCAGCCGCGGCGTGCTCGCTGAGGAACGCGGCCTTGCCAGCCTGCGACACCTCGCCGTGCCGTTCGGCCCCTTTCTCGCGCTCGCCGCCGTCGAGTGGCTGCTGCTCCACCGGCAACTCGCCGGCCCCCTTGAACATCTATTCGGCCTCTGAGGACTGTCGATGCGCCTGCGTCACCGCGTCCTGCTGCTCGTGATCGCGCTGGTCGCCATGGCGGCGGCAGCGACCGCAGTGCTGGGCACGTATCTGATCGATGGCATGGCCGCGCTCCTCGTCGGGGCGGCGCGCGGCGGGTCTTCGGCGGGTCCGGTGTCTGCAGGCGAGACGGCCGTGGTCGTCTTGTGGCTTGGCGCGTTGGCCCTCGGCGTCGTCGTCGCTGGCTTGGGCATCGCCGCCGTCCGGCTCTGGCTGGTCGGACCGGTCGAGCGGGCCGCGCGGGCCGTGGAGGCGGATGAGGTCCCGTCCTTGCCGACGGGGCCGGCAGAGCTGCGGTCCTTGGTCACGGCCCTGGTCACGCAGCGGCGCGAGCTGGACGCTGCCAGGCGCGAAATGGGTACCCAACTAGACGCCCTGGCTCGCTATCGAAGCGGCCACGACGAGACGGCAGCGCAGCTTGTCGCAGCCGACCGGCTCGGCATGACGGGCCAGCTCGCGCTGGGTCTCACCCACGAGCTTGGCGGGCCGCTGGCCGTCGCCATCGGCGCACTCGACCTGGTCGGCGCGGCGTCCGACGACGACAGCCGCGCCCGCAATGTGGCTCGGGTCGACGAGGCGCTCAGCCGCCTCGACTCTCTCATCGCCGAGTTCGCCTCGTTCGGCGCGCCGCTGTCGCACGGAACGGCGGGTGAGCCGGCCGCAACCGACGCCAGCGCGGTGATCCGCCACGTGATCGCCCTGAGCCGTTGCCACCGTCGCTGCCGCCGCGCTCAAATCGCGTTCTTCGACGACGACCACGCCGCGTGGGTCGCTCTCGCCCCCGGCCCTCTCGAACAGATCCTGCTCAACTTGATCGTCAACGCTGCCGACGCGACCGGCGGCGAAGGTCGGGTCGAGATACGCGTCCAGCTCATCGCCGACGGGCGCTGGCAGATCTGCGTTGACGACGACGGTCCCGGTGTACCCATCGACCAGCGCGCTCGTGTCTTCGAACCGTTCGTCACCACGAAGTCGGCCGGCTCCGGCTCCGGTCTGGGGCTCGCCGTGAGCCGAGGTCTGGCTCGGGCGGTTGGCGGTGATGTTCAGGCGAGCGAGGCCGAACTCGGTGGCGCGCGCTTTACCGTGGTCCTACCGGCGTCGCACGGCGGCGCAGCACTTCATTGACCAGAATCCGGCGCTTTGCTACAAGCGCGTGGCCCATCGCCCGGGATCTCCGCCGGTTCCGACGGAACCGGGCGAGATTCGGGGCGTTTCGGTATTCGACCGGCAAGAGCGGCATACCCCGCGGGTGTACGCAGTGATGCGAGGCTGATGATGTGGCAGACGATCTCCCAGGCAGTGGCAAGCAGTACGATTCATCTCGGTGACGCGATGTTGATCTTCGCGCAGGGTCCCAGCTCGTCTGCCCCCGGCGTCGCACCGGCCACTGGCGAAGCCGGCCCGGCCGCGTCGTCTGGCGGCGGAGCGTTCACTCAGATCCTGTTCTTTGTTGGTATCTTCGCAGTCTTTTATTTCCTGATTATCCGGCCACAGCAGAAGCAGACCAAGCAGCACGGCTCGTTCATCGAGTCGCTTAAGGTCGGCTCGCGGGTCGTGACCTCGGCCGGACTTTTTGGCCGGATCGTGGCCATTGACGGCGCCCAGGTGAAGCTGGAGATCGCCGACAAGGTCGTGGTGCGGGTCCTCAAGCGGCAGATAGCAGGTCTCGAAGGGAACGCTGAAGAGGCGGTCACCAGCGCCAACCGCGGCCGCTGAGCGCAGTAGAGAGCGAGCGCAAGCCGTCGCAGCAAGCGACGCGAGCAAGAGCGTGCCTGTCACGCCAGGGCCCGGCGAGTCGCCGGCCCACTGAGGAGCGAGAGGATGGACAAGAAGCGCAACTGGAAGGCCTGGATGGTCATCGGCCTCGCGATTCTCGCGCTGCTGCAGGTGCTGCCGACCTTCGTGCACGATCTTCCCGACGCCTATACGGCCCTCTTCGAGAAGGAGTTGGCTTTCGGTCTCGATCTGAAGGGCGGCCTCGAGCTGAAGTATACGATCGACTACAAGAAGGCGATCGGCGACAACGCTAGCCGCCTGCGCGAGGGTCTCAGCGATCGGCTCGTCGACGCCAAGGCGAAGAAGGTCGGCAAGGACTCCGACACGCTCACTGACGCCGAGCGCGCCGAGCTGGGCAAGAGCTTCACGATCGAACGGCCGCGGTTCAACACCCTCACGGTGCAGTTCAGCGACGCCGCCGATGCAGCTGTGTTGGACGAAGAACTGGCCGCCTCGCTGGACTCGCGCTTCGAGCTGCGCAACGACAGCGGGACGACCGCGACGCTATTTCTTCCGGACACGGCGATCGCCGCGATCAAGGACGAAATCGTCAACCAGACCCTCAGCGTCATCCGCAAGCGCGTCGACGCCTTCGGTCTCGTCGAACCCGACGTGCGCCGCAGCGGCGAGTCCGACATCGACGTCCAGCTGCCCGGCCTCAACGAGCGGCAGATGGACGTCGTCCGCGAGCGCATCGGCCAGGCCGCCCAGCTCACCTTCCGCATGGTCAACGAGGCGACCAGTCTGGTCGATGGGCAGGCGGCCGCCCTCGACGCCTACAAGCAGGCCAACGTCGAAGACGCCAAGACCCTGCGGATCGTCCAGTCCAGCCCGCAGAGCTACCTGCGCAGCGAGCGCAAGAGCGAGCTGATCGGCTTCGTGAAGACCATCGCCGTGACCGACGACGACCTCTTTGGCTACGAGTACGTCGAGCAGAAGGATCCGTTGTCCAATGAGATCAAGGATCGTTTCTGGCGGACCTGGCTCTTGGAGTCCAAGGCGCACCTGACGGGCGAAAACCTCACCCGGACGGCCGTCGGCTACAGCGACAAGAACCAGCCGATCGTCAACCTGGAGTTCGACGGCCGCGGCGCGCGCATCTTCGCCGATCTCACCGCCAAGAGCGTCGGCAAGCTCATGGCGATCATGCTCGACGACGAGGTCGCGTCGGCACCGCGGATCAACGAACGCATTGGCGGTGGCCGTGCTCAGATCACCATGGGCGGCGGCCGCTCGGCCCAGCAGATCATGGAGGACGCGCGCTCGCTGGTCACCGTGCTGAACAACGGCGCCTACAAGGCCTCGGTGATCAAGGTTCACGACGTCGAGGTTGGTCCGTCCCTGGGCGCAGACGCCGTTCGGTCGGGCATGATCTCGATCGCGATCGGGTTCCTGGTCGTCGTCTTCTTCATGGCCTTCTACTACCGCAAGGCTGGTCTCATCGCCGACCTCGCGCTGGTCTTCAACCTGGTGCTGATTCTCGCCTGCCTGGTCGCCTTCAACGCGGCGATGACCCTTCCTGGCATGGCTGGCGTCGTCTTGACGGTGGGCATGGCGGTAGACGCCAACGTGCTCATCTTCGAGCGGATCCGCGAGGAGCTGCGCAACGGTCGCTCGGCACGCAACGCCATCGAGCTCGGCTACGGCAAGGCGTTCTGGAGTATCTTCGACGCGCAGGTGACCACCGCCATCGCCGCGTTCGTGCTCATGCAGTACGCCAGTGGCCCGATCTACGGCTTCGCCGTGACCCTGCTCATCGGCATTGGTTGCTCGATGTTCACGGCGATCGTCGTCACCCGCATGATCTTCAACCACCTGATCGATACCGGCAAGCTCGAGGAGATCTCGATCTGAGCGAGACTGCCGCGTTGCACCGCGCCATCGCGCGCGGGCCGCAGGCGGGCCGGACCGGGCGCACTGCGACCCAGGAGTGACTCTCATGGAGTTTATCAAAAGCGACTCGAACTACGACTTCATCGGTCGTCGCCACGTCTTCTTTGGGATGTCGGCTGCGCTGGTGCTCGCCGCGGTCGTATCCCTCTTCGTGCTCGGCTTCAACAAAGGCATCGACTTCGTCGGTGGCTCGAAGATCGTCGTCTCGATGAAGCCCGACGCCAACGTGGCGCGCACCGACCTGGGGCAGGTCCTCAATGACCTGATCGCCAAGGAGACGGGCTCTGCCGACGTCGGTCAGATCGAGGTGCAGGACTTCGACACCGGCTCGGGCGGCTCAAGCGACGAGAAGAACTTTCTGCTGCTGACCGAGCTGACGTCACTGGTCACCGACGCCAGGAAGGACGAGCTGAAGAAGACGTTGGAGGGGCTCTTCCCTGCCGCGAAGGTCGACTACGCCGCCGAAGGCCAGGATCGATTCTATCTCAGCATGGGCGACAAGGCCCCGGTCCTTGAGACCTACAACAAGATCCGCGACGCCTTCCAGGTCGCCGGCTACCCGAAGGTCAACGTCGGCTCCGACGCTGAACGCCAGCTCGACGTCGCCAACTTCCGCACCCTACAGATGCTGGCCAGCGAAGAAGGAGAAGCCGACACGCAGGCGGCCACACAGCGCGAGCAGAACCTCAGCAAGCAAAAGGAAGAGGCCCTCGCCCAGGCCCGCGACAACAGCTACACGGTCACCATCGAGGAGCTGAAGTCGAAGCTTGAGGCGACCATGCGCGCCAAGTACGGCCCGGCCTTCATCGCGGTCAAATCGTCGACTAGCGTCTCTCCCTCGGTCGCCGGCGGCATGTTCAACCAGGGCCTGGTCGCGATCCTCTACGCGATCATCGGCATCATCATCTACATCACGTTGCGCTTCGACGTGCGCTACGCACCTGGCGCGATCGTCGCCCTGGTGCACGACGTCATCCTGGTCGTAGGCTGCTTCTCCATCGCCCAGATCAAGTTCTCGATGCCGATCATCGCCGCTGTGCTGACCATCGCTGGCTACTCGATCAACGACACCATCGTCGTCTTTGACCGGATCCGCGAGACGATCGAGAAGTACCCCGGCGCACCGATGCGAGCGATCATCAACCAAGCGGTGAACGCCACGCTCTCACGTACGGTCCTCACCTCCTTCACGACGTTTCTGACCGTGCTGGCGATCTTCCTGTTCGGTGGCGGGCTGATCCAGGACTTCGCCTTTGCGATGTGCATCGGCGTCGTCGTCGGCACCTACTCGTCGATCTTCGTCGCCAGCCCGCTCTTCCTCGCGCTGCACGAGGTCTTCGAGAAGCGGAAGGCCGAAGCAGATGGCGGTGAGATCATCGCAGCTGCTCGTTCGTAGATCCTCCGCAGCTCCTCCCTCGCCGCCGCTCTTACCAACTCGGGCGCGCTTGCTGACGAAGCCGGAGCTTGGCGTTATGGTCGGGGCGTGACGAACCAGCCGCCAACCCGCACTTGGATCCTTCTCGAACCCGATCCCGAGGTCGTCGCTGGCCTCGTCGCGAACGCTGGCGTCGAGCCGTTCAGCGCCCGGCTGCTTGCCACCCGAGGCTTCAGCGACCCGGCCGAGGCGCGCGCATTTCTTGCGCCGTCCTTGAGCGAGCTTCCCGATCCACAGGGCATGCCGGACGCGACGCGGGCCGCAGCGCGGCTTCTCGACGCCGTCGCTGCCGACGAGTCGGTCTGCGTCTACGGCGACTACGACGTCGACGGCATCAGCGCAGCGTCCCTGCTCGACCGCTTCCTTGGCGGGCTGGGCAAGCGACCGCGGGTCTTTCTCCCTGACCGATTTCGCGACGGCTACGGCCTCAGCCTCGCGCGGCTGCACGAGATCGCCGACGAGGGTGCGACGTTGCTGATCACGGTCGACTGCGGCACGACCGCCATCGCAGAGATCGCGGCGATGCAGGCCCGCGGCGTTGACGTGATCGTCTGCGATCACCACCAGCCAAAGGCGACCCTGCCCGCGGCGTACGCCTTGATGAACCCGGTCTTGCCGACGAGCGAGTACGGTGACCCGGCGCCGTGCGCGGTTGGCGTGGCGCTGGTGCTCGCTCAGGCGACCCGCCGCGAGCTGGTTCGTCGCGGGCTGGTGACGCGAGACGCCCTGCCGCCGCTCGCCGAGCTGCTCGAGTTCGCGGCGCTCGGGACCATCGCCGACATGGTTCCGCTGCGCGGCGTCAACCGCCTGCTGTCCTGGCACGGCATGCGGCGGCTCGGTCGGTCCGAGCGGCCGGGCATTCGCGCCCTCGCCGCGCTGGACGGCGAGCGAACGGCCCGCGGCGCCGACCGCGTGGGCTTCCAGCTTGGTCCGCGCATCAACGCCGCCGGCCGCGTCGCCGACCCGATGACGGCCTGGCGTCTGCTGACGACCGACGACCCCGTCGAGGCCGGCGAGCTCGCCGAGCGCATCGATCGGGAGAACAACCGGCGTCGCGAGATCCAGGCCGAGGTCGTCATCACCGCCATGGCGATGGCCGAAGAACAGGCTGGCCGCGACCACGCCATCGTCGTCGCCAGCCCGGCGTGGCACGCCGGCGTCGTCGGTATCGTCGCCTCGCGGCTCAAGGAACAGTTCGGGGTCCCCGCGTTCGTGCTGGCGGTCGGCGAGGATGGTCTCGCCACTGGCTCCGGGCGTTCCATCGAGGGCTACAGCTTGGTTGCCGGTCTGACTGCCTTGCAGGGTCGGGGCCTGTTCGAGCGCTTCGGCGGTCACGATTTCGCTGCCGGGCTCACGCTTCAGGCCGAGCGAATCGACGAATTCCGTAGCCTCCTCGTCGCCGACGTGGCCGAGAGGCTTCCAGCCGACGCCCGAATCAGCGACCTCGTGATAGACGCCGAGGTTGCCCTGGCAGACCTGGACTTTGAGCTCCTCGCTCGCATTGAAGCCTTCGAGCCGTTCGGCAAGGGCAATCGGCGGCCGAATCTGCTGATCCGCGACCTGGAGATCGCCCGTCTGCGCCGTGTGGGGCGTGACGGTGATTGGGTGAAGGCCTCGTTTGCCCAGGCTGGGGACCAACCCGCGTGGGCAAAGACGTCGATCGACGCGTTCTCGTCCGCGGCCCGCTTCGACGGCCTCGAGCGCGGGGAACGTGTCGACATCGTCGCCACGCTGCACTGCAACACCTGGCGGGGCCGAGAGACACTGGAGCTACGCGTCGCCGAGATCGCCGCCCCCGCGCATCGCGTCGAGAAGCGCCCGCCCGGTCCACGGCTGTGAATCGCCGATCCCGCTGGACCGTCCAAGCGTGTCGGTCATGCGATGTAGGAGAGTTTTCAGAATGACCACAGCACGCTCTCGAGAACAGCGAGGTCAGCCTGCGGCCGCCGGCATCTGGTCAATCGGCGCAGGTCGAGCTGTCGCCGTCTCGGTCGCCGTGTTGGTCGCTCTGTGGCACGCACCCGCATGGGCCCAGGATGCCGACGCCGTCGAGCCCGCGGTGGCGCCCGCGCCGCTGCCGCTCGCGAAGCTGCGGGCCATCCTCCGCAGTGCCCCCGGCGACGTTCAGGTCTCCGCTCGGGTCGTCGACCTCGACAGCGGTGCGCTCGTATTTGACGCCAACGGCGATCGCGCCATCACTCCCGCCTCGGTCAGCAAGATGCTGACGACCGCGGCGGTTTTGCGCCTGCTACCCGCCTCCCATCGCTTCGCTACCGAGGTACGGGCGTCGCCTGCAAAGAAGGGTCGGGTGGCGACGCTTGCCCTGGTCGGCGGCGGTGATCCGTCCTTGGACGGGGTTGACCTCGATCGCCTGGCGGCTGCGGTGCGCAAGGCCGGCATCCGCCAGGTCGATCGGCTGGTTGTCGACACGACGCTCTTTGATCACGCCGAACCAACTGGATACTCCGAGAAGCGGACCGACGCCGCATATCGGGCGCCGATCGACGCGCTGCTTGTCGATGACGCGGCGCTCACCGTGCTGATCCGCCACGGTGCCCGCGTCGGCGCACCCGTTGTCGTCGAGCTGCGCACGCCGTCGCGCGCCGTCGACATCATCAACGAGGCACGAACCGTCAAGGGGCGCAGATCCGATCTGGTGGTCTTCTCGCGCGCCGGCCCTGGGCGCAGGACGCAGGTGGTCGTGCGCGGTCGCATAGGCATCGGTCGCCGGCCCGTGCCTGCGGGCAGGCGGCGGGTCTTCGACGCTGCGGCGTTCGCCGCGGGAGCATTCGTTGCCAGTCTCGAGTCTGCGGGCGTCGACGTCTCGGCTCAGATCGTCTACGAGGCTGCTCCCGAGGGGCTGGAATCCGTCGCCCTGCACCGGTCGAAGGACCTCGCCGCGCTGGTCGCTCACACCAACAAGACCTCGAACAATGTGTGGGCTGAGACCCTCTTCAAGCACGTTGGCGCCCGTCATGGAGGTGCCCCAGCCACGGCCGACAAGGCGCAGCTGGGAGTTCGCGCCGCGCTCGACGGCCAGGGCGTTCGCTGGGACGGATGCACGCTGGCGAATGGCTCGGGCCTGTACCACGCCAACAAGCTCAGCGCGCAGATCCTCACGGATCTGGTCCTGGCGATGTCACGTGATGGCGAACACGGGCCAGGCTGGAAGCGAAGCCTCTCCGTGGGCGGCGTCGACGGAACCCTGCGGGGCCGTTTCGGTCGTCCCGAGGTCAAAGGCCGGGTTCACGCCAAGACTGGAACCCTGGACGACGCTTGCGCGCTCGCCGGCTTCGCCGAGGCTGGTGACCGTCGCTACGCCTTCGCGATCATCTTCAACTACGCAGCCCGATCGGCGTCGCCGTATCGACGGGTCCAGGATCGCTTCGTGAGTTGGTTGATCGCGCCCGAGGCGAGCGCGGCCCACGAGGACCAAGCCGCCGCCGCGCGCAGAGCCAAGGCGAGCCGGGCCGCGACGCGGAAGGCTGCGAGCCACAAGAAGAAGAGGAAGAAGAATCCCCGACGTCGCAAGTAGGCGGTCGCAAGGTGGAGCGGATTACGGTTGAACAGCTGGGCTCGCGTCGCTCGCAGCATCCGGCTTGGCCGCCGCGCCGTCGCCTTGAGCCGGACCGGGCTGGTCGGGCTGGGCCGCTGCGCCGGGCCGGTCGGGCTGGTCGGGCTCCATGAACTCCAGGGCCCCCTGCAGGCCCTCGACGCGCTTCTTCAGCTCCTTGGCTAGTGGAGACGACTTTGGCACCGCCGCCACCGCCGCCTCGCAAGCTCTCAACGCGCGCTCGATGTCTGCCCTGCCGTTGGTTAGCACGGACTGGCTGACCACGCAGCGATTGTAGTGGCCCTCAGGGCGGTCGCCGTCGCGGCTGACCAGCAGGTCGAGTGCGTCTGCCGCCGCCCTGCCGTTGGTCACGCGTGTCTCGCCCTCTCCCATCCGCCGCAGGGCGATCGGCCGGGTTGCCTGGGCGTCGTAGTTGTTCGGGTCGCGGGCGAGCACCTCGTCGAGGAGCTTGACGGTGCCCTCGAAGTCGAGCTGCTTGATCGCCACCGAGGCAGCGTTGAGCAAAGGCACGGTGGCCTTCTGGTCTGCTTTGGCTGCCTCGGCCCAGAACTGCAGCGCCTGGCCGATGCGACCGAGCTTGTACTCCGCCAGCCCCAGCATGTTGAGCAGGTCGCCGCTCTCTCGTAGCATGGGGTCGATCAGCATCCCGGCACGCGCGACGACCAACGCCTCGCGATACTCAGACAGGGCGAAGTGCGCTCTCGCCAGCCTGGAGAAGGTGTCGCTGACGCTGAAGTCCACTCGGGTGTCGCTGCCCTCCTTGCCTACCTCGACGCCACGTCCGACCCGTCCGAAGAGCGCGTAGCGCAGTTCCCCGACGACCTTGCGCGGCTCGCCTTGCTCATCCCAGGCCACGTTGGCGACGTCGACTGTTCGCTCTGGGATGGTCGCCAGCGCAGCGAAGTCCGGGTCGAGTGTCTTGAGGTTGTCGCGCGCCTCAGCCCAATACGCGTCAAATGCATAGATTTCCGCCGCCTTCTTCAGCGCCTCGCGGTAGCCTTCGATCGCCTTCTTCTTGAATGGCGCGGCCTTCTCGGTCATCTTGAACTGCCACTCGTTGCGTAGCTCCTCGAGTCTTCTGAACGCCGGCGGTGGAGGCAGGCTCTCGATCGAGTCGCCGATCTCGTGCCAGATTCGGCCACGTCGGGACGCCGCCGCGGCGACCCACTTTGGGTTCTTCGAGTCGGCTGCTTCGACGTAGAACTGGTCAGCGACGACGCCGAGCTTGGTCTTGGCCGTGGCGATCTTGACGGCCGCGTCGAGATTGCGTGGCGATCCCTTGACGCGACGCAGCTGGTCAAACGCCATCTCGCCCGACATGAACAGTGCTTGCGCGATGGCGTCGCGGCCCACCTTGGGCAGGTCTTTGAGGGTCCCCGCTTCTGCGAGCAGCTTGGCCGTGGCGATGACGGCGTCGAAGTACGGCTGGGCCTTGCGGGCGTTGCCCATCCGCATCAGGGCGGTGCCCTGGTTGACCATGGCCGCCATGCGGTAATGCTCTGGCAAGTCATCGCGTTTCTTGAGGAACAGTCCGCTGGCCCGAACCGCGCCCCGCCAGTCTCCCTTCTTGAGATACTGCTCAGTGACGTCATACGCGACCTCGACCGCCTTGGGGTCGTCCTTGGCCGCGCGCGCCAGGAAGAGCTCGCCATCCTCGATGACCTTGTCGTACTGGGCGAGGGCGTTGCGGATGGTCGTCGCGATGCCGAGCGCTCGGGTGGCCTGTTCGCTCTTGGGGAAGCGCTTGACCACGTCCTCGTAGATGTCAGCTGCCCTGGAGTAGTCGGCCGTCTCGCGGTAGATCTCGGCGATCTCGAATACGGCCTGTGGTGCACGCTCGTCGTCGGGGTACTTGTCCGCGATCTCTTTGTACGTCTTGATGACTTGATCGCGGTCGCGTGCGTCGCGGTAGAAACGCGCAGCGCCGGCGTAGGCGCGCGGTGCCTGCTTCGAGTCGGGCCAGGTGCGGGCGTAGGTGGTGAGACACTCTGCGGCCTTGACCGGCGTCTCGCGCAGCGACAGGCAGCGGTTGTAGTCCTCGTTCTCTTTGATCTGCCGCAACGTCGTACCGAGCGTGTCGACACCGGCGTCTGTGTTGAAGCGGTCGTCGACGATCAAGCTGTCGGTCCACTCGATCAGCTTGTTGCCGTCCTGGCCGAGGTACCACGACGACAGCATCAGCCGTGCCGCGTCGCGCGCCAGGCGGTGATCGCGATAGGGGCCCAGGAAGGCCGCAAACAGCTTGCCGGCCTTGTCGAAGTGGTTGTTGTGGTAGTACGTCCGGGCCGCGACGAAGAGCGCCTCGGGCACGTCATCGACCTTCTTGATGCGCTGCGCAACTTCGACGTAGCGCTCGCACGCGCGGACGATGCGCGCCTCGGACGCGCCCAGATCCTTGGGTCGCAGATCGGCTGTGTCCTCGGACTTGGCGCTGACGTTGACGTTGAGATCCTGCATCTGCAGGTAGCTGATGAGTGCCCGATGGGCCGACGGCTCCGCGTATTTGCCATCGGGGTTCATCGTGATGACCCGCTCGTAGCGCTCGGCGGCCTCTTCCCATCGCTCGAGTTGGAAGAGCGCCAGGGCGTGGTTGTGGAGCATGTCGTAGGCGTGCTTGTGGCCGGGAAAGTGCGCCATGTAGATGCGGTAGAGATCCTCGGCCGCCGTGAGGGCGCGGCGGCTCTGGGTGCGCTCGGACTCGGTGTGGTAGGTCGAGGCGATCTCGGCCAGCTCGTTGGCTGTCTCGTCGAGCAGCGGCGCCGTGTCGCCGTAGCGAATCAGCGCCTTGTCGAGCAGACCTGCCGCCGCCACCGTGCCGTCGATGTCCGGCTCCTTGTAGTTGTTGTCGACCAACATCAGGCGGTACTTGACGACCTCGGGCCTGTCACCGATCAGCGTGATGACATCATCAAGAATCACGTCGCTCTTGGCGTACTGCGCCACGGCTGCGTAGTGGTGGGCGAGCTCCTCAAGCAGACGAAGCTCCTGGCCCGGCAGGATCTTCGAGAAGAACTCGAGCGCCTCTTTGGGTTCGCCGATCTCCGACCAGGTGCGTACCAGGTATTTCGAGCCATCTTCGAAGAAGGCGATCCGGCCGTTGGCCTCGTTCGCCGAATAGTCCAAGACCTTGATGAATCCTTTCAGGGCCTTGTCATACGCCTGCCGATTGTAGTGCACCCAGGCGATGTAGTAGAGCGCCCAGCCGTAGACCTGGGCCTTGGGGAATTCGAGCACCTTGGCGTACCACCTCAGCGCGTCGCCCCCCTGGTTCTTGCCGAAGTAGAAGTTGGCGATGCCCAGGTAGGCGTCGGGGCGGTAGCCGGAGTTCGGCACCTTGCGCACCAGCCGCATGTACGCGTCGACCGATTCGCTGTTGCGGCCGAGATCGGTGAGGTGGAAGCCGAGTGAGTACAGCACCTCGTCGAGCTTCTCGTACCGAGGGAAGCGCCGCTCGATGCGCTTGAGCAGATCGATGACCTCTTCCTTGGTGCCGCGCGCCTGCTCAAGCAGGTTCTGCTGTTCGATCTTCAGCAGTCTCGCGCCGCGTTTCTCACCATTTTGCTCCGCGTCGGCGATTCCCACCGTGTAGTACTCGTCATACGCGTCCATCTCGTAGTGACCCGCGCGGTCCCACAGGACGTAGGAGAGCTCAAGCAGCGTGTCGGCCTCCGTCGGTGAGCCTCGCTCGATCTCAAGCAGCTCCTTGAGGATGTCGATCTCGTCGTCGAGGTCGGCCGAGCTGATCTCCTCTTCTTCGCTGCGCGCCCGCCGCAGGTCTGGCCCCTTGGGCGCCTTCTTCTCATCGGCTCGCGCTTTTGCGGCTTTGTCGGCCGCCGCCTTCTGGTCTGTCGCCTGCTGGACCCGGACGATCTCGCCGGTCTTCTTGATGCCCTTCTCGCCCTTGGCGGGCCGCGCGCCTCGCCCGCGTCGCTGGCCGCTGGCTGGACCAGCGAGCGCAAGCGAACAGGTCAACAGCGCGATCCCTAGGAGGGCGGCTCGCCGGCGCCGTGGGCTGCTGCGGTCGGGATGGATCTGCTCGCTCACTGCTCCCCCCGCTCGTCTTTGCTGTCGTCGCCGCCGCCGTCGCCGCCGTCGCCGCCGTCGCCGCCGCCGTCGCCGTCGCTTGG
>CALGHC010000376.1 GCA_937915965.1 uncultured Myxococcales bacterium | reverse complement strand
CGGCTGCGGCGGGTGCGGCGGGTCTGCTCGGGACGGCGCCCGCGCTGGCCGACGCGGGCACGGCGCTGTTGCCGCTGCACGGCGCGCTGCGGTCTGCCGCGGGCGGGCCGGTGGCCGATGGCGACTACATCTTCTTTGTGAAGCTGTACGACGCGGTGGACGCCGAGCTGCCTCTGTGGAAGGACTCGCTGACCAAGGTGCCCGTGCAGGCGGGGTACTTTGTGGTCGAGCTCGGCGGCAGCGCGCTTGAGCCCCTCCCCGAGGCGATGCTGACGGCTGGCACGCCGCTGTGGTTGGGCATTCAGGTGGGATCGGAGGCCGAGCTACCGCGGGTGCGCTTGCGGGCGGTTCCTTCCGCGTTCTTTGCCCACACGGCTGCTGCGGGTTCGTTTCCCTGGGCGGCGGCCGCCGAGCCGGGTGGCAAGGCGACGGGACTCGAGTGCTCGGGCTGTTTGACCGGCGCCATGCTCACCGACGCGACGATTCCCGACAGCAAGATCGCCTTCACGTATGCCGGCTCGGACAGCAAGGGCGGCTCGGCGACTCTGGCGATTGAGGCTGGTCACGCCAAGACCGCCGACACCGCCACAACCGCCGGCAGCGCCTCGACCGCGGACCACGCGACCAGCGCCGACACCGCCAAGGCAGCTGACGCCGCGACGACAGCGACCACCGCCGACGAGGCGCTGTCGGCGAACAAGCTGCAGTGCTCGGGCTGCGTCACGCTCGCCCACCTCGCCGAAGATGTCGCCAAGGGGTTCTTGCCGATCGCCGGCGGCGTTCTCGCTGGCGATCTCGCCGTCCAAGCGCTGACGACCACCAAGGTCGCCGAGGTCGCCGGGCTGAAAGTGACCGGCGCTGTCGACCTGGGCTACCAGCAGCTGGCTGGCGCGCGCGCCCACGTCGCCGACAAGGCGCCATTCGTGTGTGATGCCGACCATATGGGCGCCTTTTACTTCGACAGCGTCAAGGAGGTCTTCGTCGGCTGCACCGGCAAGGAGCTCGTGCCTTTGTCCAAGGTCACGGGGCTGGGCGAGGGCGAAGACAAGCCGGGCAAGGACTGCGCCGACCTGCTCGCCAACGGAGTCAGTACGTCAGGAGTCTACTGGGTCGCGCCCGACGGCAAGGCGCTACAGACACGCTGCGAACAAGAGGTCGCCAAGGGTGGCTGGACGATGGCATGGAAGTACTCCGCCGGCGTGACCTTTGCCGACCCCAGCGACGAGATCACGAAGGTGATCAATGGCACCGATCCGTCGCTGCTAACCGCCGCGCTCTCAGCCAAGCTGGTCTCGCTGGGTCTGTGGAGCCTGCCCGGCGCGACCGAGGTGCTCGCCGTCGTCTACAAGAGCGGCGTGCCCGTCTACACCGTCGGCTTCAAGAAGGCGGCCACGCTGGTCGCATCTTGGACCAAGGCCAACACCGTGGCGGCCCTCAACAGCGTCGACCTGTCGAGCTACGATGCGGGCCTCATCTCGCTGGGCGGCAGCACCCGCTGGTTCTACGTCACCCACAACCACGGCGGCTGCGGCAGCGACGCTGGCTCGCTGGTCGTCAACCCCACCGCCAGCGGCGGCTGCTCGTGGGAGAAGGCGCACAGCATCAGCTGGTGGGCCGGGCCCGCCGATTGGGCCAACTTCACCAGCACCATTCACAAGGACGGCGAGGTGCTCGCGGTGTACCTGCGCTAGAGCTCATGCCAGCCCGATCACGTCGGTCAGCGCCTCAATGAGGCGATCGACGTCGGCCTGTTCATTGTAGAACTGCATCGACACCCGCACGACCCGCCGGCTGGGGTCCGCCGGGTTCGGCATGACCGGCACCTCGACGCGGTGGCGGGCGATCAGGGCAGCGCCAATCGGGTCGACGTGATGCCAGGTCGAGGGTTCGAGGGGCTCGCGCGGCTCGGGCAGCTCGATGGACGCCATCGCGCCCAGCATGTCCGCCGGGCAGGGCAGCCCCTGGCCGAGCGCGTCGGCGATCTGTGCCCGGGCGGCCACGGTGGCTTGGTGGTTGTGGGCCATCAGCGCCGGCAGCCCCCCGGGCAGGAGCCCCTCAAGGAACTCCAGGGCTGCGGGGATGGTCAGCAGCGCGGTCGGGTCGGCCGTGCCGGTCCAGTCGAACTCGATACGAAGCCGGCCGCGATCGCGCAGCGGCGCGCTGTGGCCGTGGCTTTTGACCAGCGGCTCAAGGCCGCCGTGGCGGTCGCGCCGCACATGCAGGAAGGCGGCGCCCTTCGGCGCGCAGAGCCACTTGTGGGCGTTGCCCGTCGTCCAAGCGGCGCCGACGCCGTCGAGGTCCATCGGTACCTGGCCAGGGGCGTGCGCAGCGTCGACCAGGGTGTCGATACCGCGGGCTGCGAGGGCCTCGACGATCTCGGCGATGGGCAAGACCAGGGCCGTCGGGCTGGTGATGTGGTCGATCAGGGCGACCCGCGTCTTGGAGCTCGTGGCCGCAACGATCGCGTCCGTCACTTCACCGGAGTCGGTCAGTGGAAATGGCAAGCGCGCGATCACGACCCGCGCACCGCGGCGCGCTGCGATGACCTCGGCGGCGTTGCGGCACGCCGGGTAGCCGTGGTTGGTCAAGAGGATCTCGTCGCCCGGTCCCAGCGGCAGGCTGCGCAGCACCGTGTTGACCGCCGTTGTCGCGTTCGCGACAAAGACCAGATCCTGGGAGTCGGCGCCGAGCACCGGCGCCAGCGACGCGCGCACGCCGTCGAGGCGCCCTTCGAGCTCGCGGTCGAGGAAGCGTACCGGCTGGGATTCGAGCTGATCGCGCAGCGCTCGCTGGGCGTCGAGAACCGGCCGTGGGCAGCCCCCGAACGAGCCATGATTCAAGAACGTCCAGCCAGCCTCGTGCAGCCACAGCGGGGCCGCCGGTCGAATCGGGCTGGAATGGGATGGGCGCGCGTCGTTCATGATTCCTCCCCCCGGGGCCCTGCACCTGGCCGCGAGCCTAGCGCCAGCGGCGTCGCTTCGGCCAGAGCCTCTGCGGACTTCGGCCAGAGCCTCTGCGCACTTCGGCCAGCGCAGCGGCGCCCTACCGCCGCCACGACCGACGGCCAGCTGCCTTGCCGTAGCCGCGCACCGCCAACTCGACCTATGATACCCCCCAGATTCACCCGGGGCACGCCCCGCCATCGCCGGAGCCAGGCCATGCGACATTCTCTAGCCGCGCTCTGCGCGAGCCTCTTCCTGCTAACCAGCGCCTGCGCCGGCGGCGACGGCCTGACGCGCAAGACTGGCCCCGAGTTCGAGGCCGAGACGCAGTCCTGGCTCGCCGGCCTGCGCTTGATCGGCGCCAACGGCTACTGGCTCGTCACACGCGGCTATCACAGCGGCGACGACCTGGTCGCGGTGGCGTCCAACGCCAGGTGGAGCCACGCCAGCGTTCTGGATCTCGACAAGATGGAGATCATCGAAGCCATCGGCAGCGGCGTGCGCAAAACGCCCCTGGCTCAATTCCTGCGCGAGGCCCATCGGCTGCGCATCATCCGGCCCGCTGGCTGGTCGCCCGAGAGAGGCCGCGAGGCGGTCTTGAAGGCGCGCAGCAAGCTCGGCTCGGGATACGACTTCCTCGGCGTGGCTGGCGCGCCGTCGGACAAGCGCTTCTATTGCTCCGAGCTCGCGGCGTGGTCGATGGGACTGGAGGTCGACAAGCAAGGCGCCTGGCACGTCCTGCATCCTGCCAACATGCACACGATGGGCGAGCTGCTGTGGGAGACCGGCGCGCGCGATGGCAAGGCGGACGTGCCCGCCGACGCGCTGGTCGAGCGCGCGGCCAAGCTGCGCCAACCCGCAGGGACATCCGAGCCGGTCCCTGCTGCCGCGCCGCTTTCGCCTTAGGACGCCAATCGGTGGTCCGACCGCAGCTTTCGGCGGTCGCGCCTACTCTTTCGTGCGCTCGACGATGATGAACTCGACGCGTCGGTTGGCCAGGTGCTCCTCTTCGCTGGTCGCCTTGGCGTTCAGCGGCCGCTCCAAGCCGTAGCCCTTGTAGCTCAGCCGTGCGGCCTCGACGCCGCGCTCGATGAGGTAGTCGTAGACCGCCTTGGCCCGGCCGTGCGACAGCGTCTTGTTGTACTGCCGCTTTCCGCGCATGTCGGTATGACCTTCGATGCGGATGCGCTTGAGCTCGGGGTGGTCCTTGATGACCTGGGTGACCTCGTCGAGCAGGAGCAGGCTGGCTTCCTTGATGCGCGTCTCGTCAAAGTAGAAGTTCACCACCTGCAAGATGATGATCTTCTCCTTGTGGATCTCGACGGCGTGGTCCGGGCAGCCGTCGTCATCCTGATAGTCGTTGGCGGTCTCGGGCTCGGTCGGGCATTGGTCGCGACCGCTGCAGATCTTGGCGTACTTTTCGGCCTGACCGGTGTCGGGGACCCATCCATCGCAGAGCTTGTCGTTGTCGCCGTCGGGGTCGGGGCAGCCGTCGTCGTCTTCGACGTTGTCCTTGTCTTCGGCCTCGTCGGGGCAGCGGTCGTCGGCGTCGATGATGCCGTCGCCGTCGGAGTCCTTGGCGACCTCGGGATCGGGCTCGGGCTCGGGCTTGGGCGGTGCCACTGCAGCGACAGGCGCAGGGTCGCTCGGGCCGTAGTGGACGCCCGCGAAGACGCGCAGATCGGGGTTGCCCGCTCCCTGCGTCATGCCCGCGCCAGCGCCCAGGAGGACCACGACATCGGGGCTCGCCCACCAGCGCGCGCCGGCCTGGGCCTCAAGCGGGCTCTGGATGGCCGACGCAAAGGGCTCGACCAGCTGAGTCGTGCCGTGCAGCTCGGCGACCAGATCGAGAACCTTGGGCGCGACGGCATACGAAGCGCCGAGGCGTGCGTCGAGGCCGTGCGAGAGCTCGACGTTGGCGATGTTGTCGGTCGATCCCAGCGGCACAGACAGGTCGAAGACGACGCCAAGGGCGCCGATCTCGAGGCTCGTCGCAACGCCTGGCGCGACCGACACACCCGAGCGTCCGCTGTAGTGGTCGAAGAGCTTCCCGGTGGGCAGGCTGGTCGCCGCGGTGATCGAGACGGCGATGCGTTTGTCGGCGGAGCGAAAGATGCGGGCGCGCGGGACCAGCCGGATATCACCCAGCGCGAAGCTGGCCGGCGCGGCGAAAGGGCCGAAGGCCTCGCCGCTCTGGTAGGGCACGACAGGCACGTCGATGCCAAATGCGAGCCAATCGACGATGCGCAGTCCGGCGAGCAGGCTCAGACCAAGGCGGCTGGCCACCACGTTTTGCAGCTTCTTGCTGTCGTCGCCTCCCTCGCGGCGCAGGACCAGGGGGTTGAGCTGGAAGTCGGTGACCAGGCCGATGCTCCACGGCCGGCCGCCGTCGGAGTCGCCGCGTTCGCCAGCAAAGAGGTCGTGCATGAACGGTGACGGGTGAAAGGTCTGCACATCGAGCTGGTAGTCCGCCGCCTTCGCGGCTTGTGGCGCGGCGATCAGGGCCGTGGCGACGACCGCCGCGAGCGCCGCGACCCGCACGAGAGCGCCTCGGCGGGCCCGCCGGCGCAGCGTGATCATCACGGCGACGCCGAACAGCAAGGCCAGCGTCACCGGCATGCCGCTGCCATCGGGGCCTGCGCTGCATGGACCTCCGGTGACCAGGATATCCCCGTCCTGACAGGCGTCGCCGACGCCGTCCTTGTCCCAGTCGGCCTGGTCGGTGTTAGCCACGGTCGGGCAGTTGTCCGTGTCGTC